>DASYHX010000513.1:0-13974 GCA_035998065.1 Pseudorhizobium sp. | reverse complement strand
CCCTGCTTGCGCAACTCGCAGGAGATGGCGATGAATGGGATGAGGATCGGCGTTCGGCATACGGCTCGGCAGAGGAGCGTCGCGCCCACTAGAAGAAATGGAAGTTGATGATGGATGAAGCGGCGGCATTTCCCCAGGCAGGAACCGATGATCTGGATGCGGCGCTTAGACTTCTCGATCATGCCAATCTCATCGTCCATCGCGAGGATGGAGTGATCCTCCGGTGGACGGAAGGTTGCGAAACCCTCTACGGCTGGCGGCGGGAGGAGGCGCTCGGAAAGATCGTTCACGACTTGCTGCAGACGCATTTTCCCGAGGCACTGGCTGACATCAGTCACCAGATGCGTACCGCGGGGAGTTGGGAGGGCGAAGTTGTCCACCGCCACAAAGGAGGCCGTTCGATCTACGTCGCCAGCCGATGGGTTGCAGCCGGTACGGGCACCAGCAATTCCGAGAAGATGATCGTCCAAATGAATAGCGACGTGACCGACATGAAGGTGGCGGAAAACAACTTGGCGGAAAGAGAGGCGCACCTGCGCTCCATCCTCGACACGGTACCCGACGCGATGATCGTCATTGATGAGGGGGGAGTCATAAGCTCCTTCAGCGCTGCCGCCGAAAGACTGTTCGGCTATCTGGCAGAAGAGGTGCAGGGCAGAAACGTCAAGATGCTGATGCCCTCGCCTGACCGCGAGAGACACGACGGTTATCTCGACCGCTATGTCGCAACCGGTGAGCGGCGCATCATCGGTTATGGCCGCGTCGTCACGGGCCAGCGGAAGGATGGTACGGTCTTTCCGATGGAGCTCGCTGTCGGCGAGACCCGCGTCAACGGAAAACGCATATTTACTGGATTCGTGCGAGACCTTACCAGCCGCCATAAAATCGAAGAGGAGCTGCGGCAGTCGCAGAAGATGGAGGCGATTGGCCAACTGACGGGGGGACTGGCGCATGATTTCAACAACCTGCTCACGGTGATCAGCGGCAATCTCGAAATGGTTGAAAACAAGATCACGGACGAGCGGATACTCACCATGTTGCGCGAAGCGCAAAGTGCTGCCGAAGACGGCGCCAAACTGACCGGGCAATTGCTCGCCTTCGGGCGCAAGCAGCCGCTCAACCCGAAGATCGTCGACATCGGCCAACTGGTCTCGGGTTTCTCGGACCTTTTGCGCCGGACGGTGGGTGAGACAATCGAGCTGCGGACGGTGATCACCGGTGCCGCGAATGAGGCGCTGGTGGATGGCTCCCAGCTTCAGAACGCGATCCTGAACCTGACCCTGAACGCGAGAGATGCAATGCCGCGCGGCGGCCGCCTTTCCATCGAGATTTCGCGGGTAAAGCTCGACGTCGACTACGCGCAGATGTACCCGCACGTACGCACCGGCGATTATGTCTTGGTCAGCGTGACCGATAGTGGCGCCGGCATGTCCAACGAGGTGAAGCAGCGGGCGATTGAACCCTTCTTTACGACCAAGGGCGTCGGGTCCGGTACGGGTCTCGGATTGAGCATGGTTTACGGTTTTGCCAAGCAGTCTGGTGGCCATCTCCAAATCTATAGCGAGGAAGGCCAAGGAACGAGCGTGCGCATCTTCCTTCCGGCTATCCAGTTTGCGAGCGACGCTGCTTCGGCATCCGAGGCGCCTACCGCGTCAAGCAAGTCGCTTCCGGGCGGATCTGAAACGATCCTGGCGGTGGAAGACGACGCACGCGTGCGTCGTGTAGCGGTGTCCCGCCTGACCGATCTGGGCTACGCTGTGATCGAGGCGGAGAACGGCGCCGACGCACTTGCCAAGCTCCGAGAAAACGAGACTATTCACCTGCTTTTCACAGATATCATCATGCCGGGCGGCATGACGGGAGATGAGCTTGCAGAGATTGTCCGCGCTGAGCGCCCGGAAATAAAGGTTCTCTTCACCTCCGGTTACGCCGAGCCGGAGATTGCCGGCCGCGAACTCGCTGCCCGTGGTAGCTGGTTGAAGAAGCCCTATACAGCTAAGGAGCTGGCCGCTCGCCTACGTGAATTGCTGGATTGAGCACTACGACACCTGACGCACTGTCTCAAAAGCGGGCACAATCTCACAACGGTGGCTTGGCGCGGAGATCGCCGGTGGGTGGAATGCGAAGACACGCGATAGAGTAAGGTAGCATGCGGACTATCTCGGCCCTTAGCACGGCTTTTCCGCAGTCTTCCGAGAGGGCTTCACTGCGAAGGACAATCAGGTTGTATCGTCTTGGATCTCCGCCCTCGGGCTGAAAGGAAACACTCAGCCCCTCCAGATCCGAGGAGAAGGCTTTCAACGCGATGACGCGAGACTCCAAGTAAGCACGCGATTCCTCCGACAGCATAAGCGGAAGCTGCGCCAAAAGTTCAGTTGCAAGTCGTGGCAGCGACTTCCCCGAATCTGGTTCCAGGAGATTGATCTTTGCTCTGTAGCGGACGATGTCCCCGACGCCTTGGCCGTTGAGCTGTATAAAAAGCTCGCCAGGTATTTGTCCTTCGCCAGAAGTCAGCGAAGCAGTGCACTCCCAGCTTGATCGTGCTGTCTCGTGAAACTCAGGTTGCGCATTTGAACGTGTGGTCAGACCATTGCACCATTCTCTGCCCGAAAAGGAAGGGTCGGGGTCTATGAGCACGGAGGCGTCCGGTTCCATTGTTCTGGCGATAAGGCCGGTCGAAGAACGCTGCTGGGCGAGACGAGAAGTTCTTTGCACCACTCGCGGCTCACCATAAGCTCGCAGCGCTGAGGTGCTATGGGCATCCGCAGTCAAAGATGCGGTTATACCACTAGATGTAGCGCCTGAAGCAAAGACGGCCGCGACGGTCGCAAGTCGGGGAATCAGCGAACGGCTAAACAAGAACATCCGGCGTTCTTCCCTACTCACGCTTCTCGCGGCAACCAGATGTTCTTAATGCAGCGCGTCGTTTACAGGCGCTTAAGGGAAGATCTGGCATCCTCATCAAGTTTTCAAGCCCATAATCCAGGGGCGTTCCCACGAACCTTGATACGATACGGGTTGGATTTTTACCCGGCGGTGCCGATCGGCACTTGTTGTCGGCAGCTTCATGTGCTTCAGGTGTGCGCGTAAATGAATGAGATGAGGTTTTTCGGCTTGCGGTGGCAACTTCCTAAGACGATTCTAGTTTCCGTCTCGTTAGTTGGTTGCCAAGCGGTCCCAGGCGAAGGCCCTCTTACGAGTGAAATTATGGCCGACGCCGGCCGCTCCGGACTGGAACTCGGTCGAATTGATGCTGCCACCTTTGACATCGTCAATGTCGGTGCGCGGTCTGCCCGTCTGGTGTCGGAGTATGTTTCCACCGCTTTCCAGCGTCGGTTCGGCATTGGTGGAGGGGTTGGGGCAGTCACGATAGGCGTGGGGGACCAACTCAAGATTACCATCTTTGAGGCCGGTGCCGATGGATTGTTCTCCACGAGCGAGTCAAAACAGACGGTGCTGGATGTGGTCGTCCAGCCCAATGGTACGGCTGTCATACCTTACGTCGGATCCGTGCGCTTCGCAGGAAGAACACTTGAGCAGGCACGCCAAGCCATCCTGGAAAGCCTGGTCAACAAGGCGGTCGAGCCTGACGTGATTGTTTCAAGCGTTGATACGGCCTCCCGCAAGGTTACCGTCTCTGGCGCGGTCGGCTCCTCAGCCCAAGTTCCCCTTGGCTTGGTACCTGAGAGGATCACGGATGTTATTGCGAAAGCGGGGGGTCCCACGGGCCCCGCCTACGAGACCTCCATCACCCTTGTTCGGGGAAGAAAGACCGGGAGCGCGCTCCTCAAGACGATCATCGAGCATCCCTCAGAGAACATCTTCGTTCAGCCTGGTGACCAGGTCTTCGTAAGCAGTGAACCGCGGACCTTTGCGCTTTTGGGCTCGGTAAAGTCGAGCGGACGCGTGGAATTCGGTGCGGACGAGCTCAATCTCCTCGAAGCTGTCGCAATGGGCGGCGGTGGCAATGACGTCGCCATCGATGCAAAGGGATATTTCCTGTTCCGCTATGAGGAACCGGAAATCGTTATGAACCTTTTAGGTGCAGCGCGCTTCAACGCACTGGTAGCCAAGGGAATGGCGCCGGATCGGATGGGGAAATATCCGATCGTTTATCGGTTTGACATGTCGCGGCCGGACAGTCTTCTCGTGGGGCAGACTTTCCCTGTTAAGAGTAGGGACGTGATCTATGCGTCGCGTCACCTGTCGGTCGACCTGAGGAAGTTCCTTCAGCTTATAGGAGCTCCCATCGGAATTGCATCCCAAGGTATAGGCATAGCGGATGATATTTCAGGGCTTTCAAACTGACGCGTTTGCCGGTAGGTGGGCATAAGAGTATGAACCTGCCGGGCGCAGACAAGCTGAAGTTTTGTCGTACCGTCTCGGAAGATGTAGATTTGGCGGCATGGTGTTATCTGCCCCGAATAGAAGAAGCGGTATTCAGCTATGACAGTTGAGATCATTGGCAGGGCAAGCATTGCTCCTGGGGCAAAATCTGTTTCAGAGCTGGTCCAAGTACTCAAAGAAGGCCGGTGCACGATAAGTGAGATCTCCGCCGAGCGCTGGGATCGGGCACGTTTCTGGCATCCGGCGCCTGCGACGCCGGGCAAGACCTATACCTTTGCTGCCGGTGTCTTGGAAGAGATCTACCACTTTGATCCAGCCATCTTCGGTCTCTCGAAAAGAGAGGCGATGCAGATGGACCCACAGCAGCGTTTGCTGCTCACGCTGGTCTGGCGCGCGCTGGAAGATGCCAACCTGCCGTCTCGCGCTCTGTCGTCCGAGCGCGTCGGCGTCTACGTCGGTGCATCCAGCCTCGAAAGCGGCAATCTCGTTTCCGAGGATCCGGCCTCCGGCAGTCCTTATTTCATGACCGGCAACACGCTGTCGATCGTCTCCAACCGAATTTCGCACGTGTTCGGCTTCAATGGTCCGAGCATGACAATCGACACGGCATGCTCCTCATCCATGGTGGCTCTTGAACAGGCCGTGTCTGCTCTGGAAGCAGGTCGGATCGAAACTGCCATCGTCGGGGGGGTGAACCTCCTTGTGCATCCGCTTTCGTTCGTGGGCTTTGCGCAAGCGCGGATGCTTTCGCCGGAGGGACTATGCCGCGCCTACGACAACAATGGGCAAGGCTACGTGCGTTCCGAGGGAGGAGCGGCGCTAATTCTCAGGCGGAGCGACAAGGCTCGGCAAGAGGGCGATCGCAGCTATGCCAAGATCCACGCGATCGGCGTCAATTCGTCCGGCCGCACGAATGGCATCAGCCTTCCATCGAGAGAAGCACAGGCCTCCCTGCTGCAGTCAATCTACGAAAATACCGGGATCGACCCCAACGATCTGGCATTTGTGGAGGGGCATGGAACGGGCACAAGAGTGGGGGATCCCGCCGAGGTGTGGGCCATCGGCCAGGTTCTAGGGAAGAAGCGACGCGCTCCCGTGCCGATCGGATCGATCAAAACCAACATCGGCCACACCGAGCCGGCGTCCGGCTTGTTTGGAATGCTCAAGGCCATGGTGGCGCTTGAGCATGACCTTCTGCCGGCCTCGCTACATATCGAAAGCCTCAATGAGAACATCGATTTCGATGACCTCAATGTCCGCGTCAACACGTCCAACCTGAGCTTGCTCCGCGGGAAGAGACCGCGTTACGCTGGCGTGAACTCGTTTGGTTTTGGCGGCACGAACGTACACGCTGTGATCAGCGATCCAGATCCTGCTTCTGTCGTCGATTCCCCGGGGAGCGAGCCGGCTCTTTTCGTAGCCAGCGCACACTCGGCATCGGCGCTTTCGGGCTTGCTCAGAGAGTACCGCGATCGCATGGCCGGAGCAGATCCGCTTCTTGTGAAAGAGATCGCGCATTCCGCCGCCGCCAACCGCGACTGGATGCGTCACCGTTTCGTAGTCGAGGTTGCTGACGGCGATAGCCTCCTGGAGGCGATCGACCTCCATCTCGCAGGGGAGGCTTCTGCTGGGCAACAGGGAGAGGCGCCAGTTGTCACTGGAAAAATTGCATTCGTCTTCTCGGGAAATGGTGCTCAATGGGCCGGGATGGCCGTGGATGCCTTCCACGCCAACACGCAGTTCCGGCAACACTTCGAGGAATTGAGTGCGCTGTTCGAGCATCATCTGGGCGAGAAGCTGACAGATCTGCTGTTTGCGCCGGACCTTGATGTTCGGCTTGCTGATACCAGGCTGAGCCAGCCGCTCCTGTTTGCCGTACAGGCCTCGCTTTCTGATTGTCTCATCGCACGAGGGGTGAGGCCGGAACTCGTCTTCGGTCATTCCGTCGGAGAGGTCGCCGCGGCGTATGCAGCAAAGATCCTAACGGCTGCTGAGGCTGCCGAACTTGTCGCCAAGCGCTCCCGATATCAGCATCGCTTCGCCGGCCAGGGGAAGATGGCTGCCGTCGCGACCGGTGAGGAAGCTGCCCGTGGTTTTGCCCAGCAGCATGGCCTGATGAATATCGAAATCGCGGCAATCAATGCGCCGGAGTCCGTTACCATATCCGGTCCTGGAGAGGAGATCGCCGCGTTCCGCGAAGCCGCGCGGAAGTCTCACATTGCTGTACACATTCTAGACATCGACTACGCGTTCCACCACTCCGCGATGGAACGGGAGAAGTCTTCATTCCTGCAGGATCTCCCCCAGTTGGAGCCTGCCGAAGGGGTGTGCAGCTTCGTTTCTTCCGTCACGGGCGAAATGGAAGAAGGGCACCGGCTGGATGGCGCCTATTGGTGGAGAAATGTCCGCGACCCTGTTCTATTTTCTGCCGCAGCGGAAAAAGCAATCGACGCCGGATGCAACTTGTTCATCGAGATTTCCCCGCGCCCGATCTTATCGAACTACATCGGTGCCGTCGCAAAGGGATCCTCAGCAGCGGTCGCCATATGCTCGACCCTCCAGCGTCAGGCGACTGCGCAGGGGGTAGATCCAATTGCGGAGGCGGTAGCGCGTGCGGTGGCACATGGGGCATCTCCAGATTTGTTGCGCCATGGCCTTGCCCGAAACGCCGCCCTCCGGCTTCCATCGCTTCCGTTTGAGCCTACCGACTTACAAGTGTCAGGGACTACGGACGAAGTTGACATCTTCGGCCGCAATGCCAGACATCCCTTCACTCTTCTCGGCTGGCGGACCGATCCGAACAGCGCGCATTGGAAGAACCACGTCGACGCGCAGCTGTTTCCAGACCTCGCTCAGCATGTGGTCGACGGGAAGCCCATCTTGCCGGGCAGTGGGTTCATCGAGATTGCGATCACGGCAGCCCAGCGCCACTATGGAACCGAAAATGTGGAGATTTCCAACCTTGAGATCGTTCGCCCGCTCGAACTTCGCAAGGACCGGATTCTCGAGCTCTCCACACGTCTGTCCCCAGACACGGGTGTCATAGAGATTCGCTCTCGTGAGCGTATGAGTAGCGATGACTGGACAATCCACGCTGTAGCTCGCAGTCGCCGGCCATTGGCTTTCCAGGATGGCGACATCGTCATGCCAGCGCAGTCTCAGGAGACGGTTCTATCCGCCGATCAGGTCTATCAGACAGCCGAACGATTTGGTTTGCAGTACGGCGTGGCCTTCCAGCTGTTGCGGGAAGCAAAGGTCTTTGGCAGCAGAGTGGTTGAGGCTTCATTGGCACTCCCATCGGCTCCGGCGCATCCTTACCTGACGTACAACTTAAACCCGATGTCGGTTGACGCTGCTTTCCATGCGTTGGTAGCGATCTTCGACACGATCGCAGGTGCCGGCGGCGGCGCGCCCTATATTCCCGTCCGTTTCGGCAGTATCCGCGCGGCTGGTGGTGCGGGGTGTATCGTCCGGGCTCTGGTAGAGATCCAGCGTTACAGCGGGCATTCGGTGAAAGCGCGGTTCCAGCTCTTCGACGAGCATGGCCAGCGCTGTCTGACGTTGGAAGACTGCAGGTTTCGCCGGGCTTCGCTCCGTCGACATCAAGGGCTTTCTTCCGTCGCCTTCCACTACGACGCGGTGCCGTCTTCAATCGCATTGTCCGATAAGACCAATTTGGCGCTCCCGGCCCTGTCTCAGCCTTCGCTGGAGATCGAAACGAACAGCGCCACCCTGTTACTAGACGCTTCCGTTCTGCAAGCCTGTCACGAGATTGCCCTGCGATTGACGGATGCGAGCGGTATCATCAGGCAGGCTGCGCTACCCGAAGACGATCAGTTCCGTGCGTTCCTGGCCAACTGCTTGTTTACGCTGGAAGATGCTGGCATCGCCACTGCGGAGGGGGATAGTTGGCGGATATCGCAAGAATACACCTTCCCGCCGTTAGCTGAACTTCTGCGGGAGGTTTATCATGAAGATCCAGCCCGTGTCGCCGAAGCGGTCATGGTCAACACAGCGTTCCATGACGCTCTGAGCCGCTTGTCCTATGCTGGATCGACACCTGATCTGCGGGAGACCCGTGGAGAGGCGACGTTAGATCATGTTTTGCTACATTCTCCGCTGGCAACGAGGCGGATGGAGCTGGTTGAAGAGAATGTGGAGCGGATTCTGCGTTCGAGCGGCCGCTGCGTCAGGCAGGTTCTAGAACTTGGAGCGCTCTCCCCTTCCTTCACGGCGCGATTGGCAAGACGAGCGGTTGATCACGGGGCTCAGTTGACAATTGTAGAGCCGCGAGAGGGAGTGCGGCGAAGCCTGGAGCTGCTTTTCGAGAATGACGTCCACGTGAATGTGGTGGACCTTGCTGCGCTAGACACCTTGCCCCCTGCGGATCTGGTCGTTGCTGCAGGCCCCACAAGCCACGAGCTTCTCCGTAGGGATGAGGAGGCACGTTCCGCGGTGCGCAAAGCTGCAGCGAATGGTGGCATGATCACCGGAGCGGATCGCTCTCCTTCAGCTTTCGATGACTTCATCTATGGACAATACGATAACTGGTTCGAGGGGAGTGCTTCGGTTGAATTCCCCGTTGGCAAACTTCGTACGGTGGACCAGCACAGTGAGTTGATCGCAGAACTCGGTTTCCAGCCTGTAGACCTGCAGGAAGTGCCATTTCCTGAGGGCAAACTGGTGACCATCACTGCTCAGGGCTCTGCCGGCGCAGCGCCTAACGCAGTGCCGCCGCGGGAAAAGCCGCTGCTTGTCGTAACGGAGAGCCGTGAACGGGTTGCTCTAGACGGCGCTGCCGTGACGTTGGCTGCTGATGGAGAACTCGGCGACGAGGAGCTTCTTTGGGGGGAACAGAACTCAGGCGACCCAACATTCGTATACGTGGCGGATCGAGCAGGTACCTCGGATCCGTCTCGGCTTTCGCAGCGTCGGCTCAGCTTTTTTGGCTCGTTGATGAAAGCGATCACCACAGGCCCTGATGCAGAGACTGCCTCCGTCGTCAGGCTGGTAATCGTGGCGCCGGGTGGTGGCCCGTTGGCGGGTGAAGGCACCGACGAGGCGAACGTCGCGCTCTGGGCGCTCAGCCGCGTCCTGCAAAATGAGTACAGCACGGTCGAGACACATGTGATCGACGCTGAAATGCTCGACGAGCCCGCCTGGGCCCTCATCGCGAAAAGCTTGGACAGTAAGACCCACAACCGCGAATGGGCGCTGAGCAGTGATGGTCTTTCGGAAATTCGAGCCGTAGCTGGACCAGCACAGCCTCAATCTTTGATGACCGCATATTTCGCGTCAGCGCGAATCTGCCAGCCTGCAGACAATCGGGTGGATAGCATCCGGTGGGAGGCGTGCGACGCTCCAAGGCCCGAAAGGGGTGAGGTTCTCGTTTCAGTCGAGGCGACAGGCCTGAACTTCCGTGACGTCATGTGGGCGATGGGCGTTCTTCCCGAGGAGGCGCTGGAAGATGGCTTCGCCGGTGCGACGATTGGGATGGAATTCGCTGGACGCGTGAGTGCCGTCGGAGCGGAGGTAACGGATCTGACGGTGGGCGACCGGGTCATGGGGATTGGCCCGGCCGCATTCGCTACCCACGTGCAGGTGCGACAGGACGGCGTCACGAAGTTCCCCGATGGAATGGATTCTGCGGCGGCAGCTACGGTGCCCGTTGCATTTCTGACCGCTTACTACGCCCTGGTGCACCTTGCCCACCTAAGATCTGGCGAGACCGTGCTAATTCATGGTGCAGCCGGGGGGGTGGGCCTGGCTGCTATACAGATCGCCAAGCTGAAAGGCGCCAAGGTAGTCGCAACGGCCGGCACTACGGAAAAACGCCGTTTCCTGGAAACATTAGGAGCGGATCACGTCTTTGATTCCCGGTCGCTCGACTTCGTGTCGGACGTCCACAAGGCGACGGACGGCCAGGGCGTTGATGTTGTCTTGAACTCGCTCTTTGCAGAAGCAATGGAGCGCAGCATCGAGCTATTGAAGCCCTTCGGACGTTTTCTGGAGCTCGGAAAGCGTGACTATTACTCCGACCGCAAGATCGGCCTGAGACCGTTCCGGCGCAACATAAGCTATTTCGGGATCGATGCTGACCAACTGCTGGTGAATGTTCCGGCGCTGACGAAGGAAATCTTCGAGGAATTGGGCTGCTTGTTCGCCGAGCAAAAGCTTACGCCGCTTCCCTACAGAGCTTTTGCTCATGACGAGATCGGGTCCGCCTTCCGCCTAATGCAAAATGCGGGGCACATCGGCAAGATCGTCGTTCGGCCCCCGGTTGCAAAGAAGGATCCGGTCTTGAGTCCGCCGCAGGAACCGGTTCGGTTCTCCGGTGAGGGGATGTTCCTGGTGGCCGGCGGGGTCGGCGGTTTTGGTCTTGCTGCTGCCCATTGGCTCGTGGAACGGGGCGTCCGAAGCATTGCCCTGTGCTCCCGTCGCGGGATCGCAGATGAGCCGACCTTGGAAGCACTGGAACGCTGGAAGGCCATGGGTGTCGTCGCAAGCGTACATGCGTGCGATATCACCGATGAGAGCCAACTGGCCGAACTCCTGGAGGCCCTTCGGGCCATAGCGCCTCTGAGGGGCGTCGTGCATGCGGCTATGGTGCTCGACGATGCTCTTCTTTCGAACCTGACCGCCGAGCGAAACCAGCCGGTTATCGATGTGAAGGTGAAGGGGGCTGATAATCTCCACCGTCTGACGCGCCGGGACGATCTGGAGCTTTTCTTATTGTTCTCGTCGGTCACCACTCTTTTGGGCAATCCGGGGCAAGCCAATTATGTCCTCGGCAACGGGTATCTTGAGGGGCTGGCGCGTGTTCGCCGTTCTGCTGGCTTGCCGGCATTGGCTGTCGGCTTTGGCGCCATTGCCGACGTCGGCTTCCTGACCCGAAACGCGGAGGTGAATGAACTGCTCGCGAAGCGGATTGGGAAGACCGCGATGAAGGCACGAGACGCACTTCATCATGTCGAAAACTATATGAGAATCGACCCAGGAACTGTCGCAAGTGCAGCCGTTGTCATCGCGGACGTCGATTGGAGCTCTGTTCGGATGCTGCCAATATCCCACACGGCATATCTTGATGTGGTTAAGCGCGGACTGACTGAGGGCGACCATTCCGACGAGGGCGATACCATCGACCTCGAGAACATGGTTCGCGGAAGGTCGCAGGATGAGGCTTACCAAATCTTGCACCGCCTGCTGGCAAAAGAGATTGCCTCGATACTTCGGGTGACAGAAGAGTCGATAACGCCTGACAAGGTGCTGAAGGACATCGGCCTCGACAGTTTGATGGCCATGGAGTTGGGCATGAGTTTTCAGCAGAAAACAGGCTATGATATTCCGCTCAGCGCCGTGGGTGACAGCACCACCGTTCGCGAAGTAGTCGTGCGCCTGCTGGAACGCGTCTCCAGTCGAGATGCGAATGCGGACGAAAGTTCTGTGGCGGCTCCCGAAGAGGTTAGCCGGTTGCTTCATGTTCATTCGCCCGCACGTCAGGAACGAGGAGGAGCGCGGTGAGCGGCGAAGGGCGTGACGGGGGTGGTGCTGCCAAGCTAAATGCGCAAGCCAAGCACGAGCTGCTTGCAAAAATGCGAGCTGCGAATGAGGCTGCAGGTCGCAACCGATCTGAGAGAGCCAGTGTCGCTGGTGTGCTCTCCGCGCGCGCACCGACGAAGTTCATCGACTTGCCAGAATACAAGCGGGTTGAGCTGCAACGCAGTGCAAGTGCGGCCATCGGGGTATCGAACCCCTTTTTCCGCCACCACGACCGCGCTGCGGGAGCCACGACAGAGATAAACGGTCGAGAGCTTCTGAATTTCGCATCCTACGATTATCTTGATACCAATACGAGTCCGCTGGTCGCGTCTGCCGCGAGGGAGGCGATCGAAAGATATGGTCTTTCAGCTTCGGCCAGCCGCCTCGTTGCAGGCGAGCGCCCCATACATGCGCAGCTTGAAGCCAACCTTGCATCGATCTACGGCGTAGAGGCGGCCGTTTGCTTCGTGAGCGGGTATCTCACCAACGTGGCGACCATCGGCTGTCTCATGGGGCCGCGGGATCTCGTCATACACGACGAGTTCATCCACAACAGCGCCTTGGCTGGGATAAAGCAGTCGGGCGCCGCTCGCCGCCTGTTCCGCCACAACGACGTCAAGGATCTGGAAGAGGTTCTGCGCACTGTCGTGGGAGACTTCCGCCGGATATTGGTTGTCGCCGAAGGCATATACAGCATGGATGGAGACGTCGTTGATTTGCCTGCGCTGGTGGATCTGCGCTCCCGCTACGGCTTCTGGCTGATGATAGATGAGGCCCATTCTCTCGGTGTTCTCGGCAGCACTGGAAAAGGCAGCTTTGAGCATTTTGGCATCGACGCCACGAACGTGGACATATGGATGGGAACCCTTTCCAAGGCCACCTCAAGCTGTGGAGGCTATGTCGCCGGTTCTCAAGCGCTGATTGATATCCTGAAGGCGGAGGCTGGTGGGTTCGTGTACAGCGTCGGTCTGGCGCCGGTGTTAGCGGCAGCAGCGAACGAGAGCCTGAACATTCTGCGTTCAGAACCCACGCGTGTTACAAAGCTTCACCACAACGGATCCCGCTTTCTGGAATATGCAAAGAGCGCCGGCCTGAACACGGGCCGCAGCCAGGGATATTCCGTCGTTCCGGTTCTGGTTGGGGACTCATTGCGTGCGGTGCAGCTTTCCCACGATCTTCTCGAAGACGGCATTAATGTTTTGCCGATCATCTATCCTGCTATTCCAGAGGGCACGGCGCGGTTGCGCTTTTTCATGACCTCCCGCCACACAGACGACCAACTGGCGCTTGCGGTCGAAGCGACGGCGCGCCGTCTTAAGGAGCTTGAGACGCGAAACTTCGGCTTGGCATCTCTCAACATCGACCAGATGATGCAGTTTTCGGCGCTGATGCAGGACGTCGCGACTTCAAAGTAGGGGAAGTCCGATGCATGTCATCATCACCGGCGGGTCGAGTGGGATAGGGCTGGCGATCGCTCGGATATACGCGGGGAGGGGCGACCAGGTAACTGTCCTCGCACGGGATCTGGATCGACTTGAAGGCGCGCGTTCAGAGCTTCTGAGCATTGCCTCATCGGCGGCGCATATTCAAGCGATCGCAGCAGATGTTTCCGTTGCGGACACTGTTCTATCCGCTGTCTCGCAAGCCGAAAGCGTCCTTGGGCCGTGCGACCTCTTGATCGCCTCGGCCGGGATCGTAGAACCTGGAAGATTTGACGAGCTCGAACCTCATCATTTCGATGAGCAAATCAGGGTGAATCTGACCGGAGCGGCCAATGCGGTTCGTGCTGTCTACCCTGCAATGAGAAAGCGCGGCAGCGGCCGGATTATGATAGTCTCATCCGGAGCGGCCCTGATCGGATTGCCGGGATATACCGCCTACTGCGCCTCCAAGTCAGGATTAGGAGCTTTCGTCGAGGCTCTGTCCGAGGAAGCGATGGGTTCGGGCGTAACGATCGGGATTTGTTACCCGCCGGATACCGACACGCCGCAGTTGCAGCGGGAGCTGCTGACAAGGCCAGCCGATGCTCAGATGCTGATTGGCCACATCAAGCCGTGGCCTGCACAAGCCGTTGCTGAAAAGATCGTA
>DASYHX010000502.1:0-30245 GCA_035998065.1 Pseudorhizobium sp. | reverse complement strand
GGCGGTCTTCGCTCCTGCCTCCGCCTCCTTGAGCACGCCGATGATCTGCTCTTCGGTGAACCTCGTTCTCTTCATCTCGTCCGTCCTTCTGTCAGGGCCGGACTCTAATCCAACTTGGAGGAAAATCAGGGGGTCACGTCAAGTACACCGAGCGTCTCGCCGAAGCCGGGATAGAACCCTCAGTCGGCAGCGTCGGCGATAGCTATGACAACGCTTTGGCCGAGACGATCAATGGCCTTTACAAGGCTGAGGTGATCCACAGGCGTGGACCATGGCGCAGCTTCGAAGCAGTCGAATATGCCACGCTCGAATGGGTCGACTGGTTCAACCATCGTCGGCTGCTGGAGTCCATCGGCAACATCCCTCCTGCCGAAGCCGAAGAACAATATTATGCTGCCGCGGCCAACATCGATATGGCAGCGTGACTCACAACCCAATGCCTCCGGCAGACCCGGTGCGGTTCACTGCCCATTGTACCAAACCACCATATCTAGCATGGGTCGTGATCGTCCGTTTGTGCACGAGTTTCCCGAGTCCAAGGCGCGGATCTTCCCACTCTTCCAGAAATTTAGCTGTCGAAGCTTCATCTCCGAGTTGTAGGGCTTGCTCTCCCAGAACGGCGGCCTCAAGGTATTCGATCTTGCGGATCAGCATTTTCGAATGGGCCCTGTTCGGATGCCCGGGGAATCTTCTAGCTAAGGCGGCTATCAGCTTGATTAGTTCTTCTAACGTCTCGTGACTGTCCGCAACATTGCGGAGATTGCCAATGCCAATCGGAATGATCCCATAGTCGTCATCTTTCCATAAGCAGACATCCCACATATGGAAGTGCAACGTATCGAATTTCGAACGCGGCAATCCGTTGTAAAGCCAAGACCTCAGAACGTGAACTCGCAATTTAATTTGAATAATCAGATCTACGGGGTTTTTTCTATTAAGTTCAATAATTTTAACGGGTTTAGATAAATATATGAGCGATTTTTCGATAGAACGACCATTTATGATATTTGTTTTAACGCCTGAAAGATGCTTATCTTCTTCAGAAATTTTTAATAAGTTAAAATGAAATGAGTATTTTGTGAGAGCAGCTATCTCCGATCCTGATAGTTTTATCCGGTACTCCCCTGTCAATTTTTTCCCAATAGCTAATGATCGTGCCAATTTAAAGACTTCAATCTGGCTATATTCCGAGACATCGACTTGTCTTGTTGGGACTCTCTTGAGAGGAGATCCATCAACGATCTTAGAGTATTCTTTTACAACGGAACTGTAAGACTTTCCTCCGGCATATTTCATGACGCCTCGCCAATTCGGCGTGAGATCCATCACATCCTTCGCACTTTTTTCATCGAAGGCGTGTCGGCCAGCCCGCATTTCTTTCAGGACGACCTGAAGCTCCAGGCGCGCCGCTTGTTCGATTTGGCTGGCGACGTAGGGTGTATATGGGTCTCGAGGCGTGCTTTTCGGCTTGGGCCAACGACTAATAAAGCTAAGGCGGTCCGAAACGTTCGAGCCTCTTAAATCCTCCGAAACTGATTGAGGGTTTGCTTTGCGCGCTTCCCTCAGCAGGACAATGAGTACCAGGAGGCGACCGTAAGCGGCACTTGATAGGCCAGGGCCATCTAGTCGCTCTACAAACGACCTCGAAAATGAACTAATATCTATAATATCATTGTATGGATCAATCGCATCAATGTTTTTAATTATGTAAGAGATTGAATGTTTGTACTTAAGAAAAGTATTCCAACTGGTAAATAATCGACCTAAATTCAAAACATCAAACATCAACATCATGAAGTTTATCGCGAGATTTTTGCGCCGATATTTGGCGAAATCCCACCGAACGGTTTGGCTGGCAACAGAAGCGACGAGAGCCATACCTTCAACAGTCGCGCCGCTGACGATCGCTTGCTTGCAGTCACTCGCGTCCGCCTCTTCGTCGAAGGAGACGACGCTAGCTTTGCGTGATCTGCTCATGCTGCGAGTGCCATGTGTGCATCCCACGCTTCAAACGCCAAGCTGATCATCCGGCTGTGTTTCCGCGAGAATCTAAGGTATTTGAAAGTAGTCTTGATGCTCCTGTGCCCGAGAAGCTCCTGAAGAACCTGCAGCGGATCTCCGATCAGAGCGTCATATATCTCGCCACGGCTGTTGAGATGTCCCCGTGCTATGCGAAGCTCGACCAGTCCCTTCAGCATGAAGCTGAGCATGTAGACAGCGAACGTGTGCCGCAAGACGTGAGGGGTGATGTCGACACCGACCTGTTCTTCAAGGCCGGATCGTGCAAGGGCTGCGGAGAACGCTGAACGCCAAGCGGAATTCGAAACGCATGTTCCAATCTCGGAAATCCAGAGCGACCCGAAGTCGACAACCTTGAAACGATTTGGTTGGCCAATTGGACGAACCTCGATAAGACGCTCGCGCTCACGCAAAGTGAAGTTTGCGAGCGGCATTTCAATCTTCCTCGCGTCTCCAGCGATAACTTCTGCAATGCCTGGCCGACGAAGTTGAAAAAATATGCTGTTGTTCGACATCGTCAAAGTTCGGGGAGAGTATGATTTGAGAGGGAACCGCTCCGAGATTATTTTTGCTGCAACATGCGAGCGTTCCTCGTAAATATAAGGGTTGATAAAGTTCTTAATAACTCTTTTTGAAATAAAAGTATCTCTGCCTTTTTCCCACTTCGTAACAGTAGCAGGTATAGACCAAATTCTTGTAATGTCGTCTTGAAATAGGCCGATCTTTGGTATTTCCTGCCTCAGGATGTGAGAACCCTCATTACATCGGATGCCGGTTGTTACGAGCATTTCGGAGAAAGCGCCATTGCGCAGATTGTTTCTGCCAGACATCATTCCAGTTTCGCGAAATGTTACGTAATTTTCCAAGGAAACCATTTTAACTTGGTCGTCTGCTTCCCGGGTGCCGCAGTATGATCGCCAAGTCACCTCCGAGAAGTGGATTTTAAGGTGTCGAAGCATTCGGAGGATGACGGCGGCAACTTTGTTCCAACTATTTGGAGACAGCCTCTCTGAAAGCGGGCCGTATAGTCGCCTGTTGCGGTATTCCCATAGGTCCGCTTCCCTGAGGTCTGCTAGCCTTCTTCCATGGCGCGCCATGAGGAAGCGAGCGAAAACCTCAGCCTCAATGGCGTAAGTTCGCCAAGTTTCGCGCGATGTCAGGGTTGCAGCAATCCTATCCGCAAAGCCGGTGAGCGTATCATCTAGGGTCCAATCAGAGTGAAGTATGATCGGCTGCTCAATCTGAACTGCGTAGTGATCGATTGCCTCCAGGGCGAGGCGCTTCATTTCATCATCAAAGAAGGCAGCATCAGGTCGGCCAAGGTCGCGTTGGAGCGAAATCGGATCATACTCAAAGCGGGGCACGATAAATCTCCGACCCGCAAAGAAACCAAAAAATTTCGCCGTACTTCATGTCGCGGCTTTCGATTTGTCTCGTTTTGGCGTCCAACATAGCATGGATCTTGCTCCGCAACTGCCAATCGTACCGAAGCTGACCTTGGTGATAGACCGCCGTCGCGCGGCGGATGCTCTGCGCCTCTTCGGATCGAAGCACGGAACAGCGGTCCGGCTCAGAGTAGCGCGTTGTAAGTGTCGAAAATGGCCTGGGCTCGATCAATCGTGCCGGTCACCGGCGCAGACTTGGCGTCGAGCATCTTGGGGTTTCGGATAAGCCATCCCGCCGGCGTGAAATGGTCGAACTCGGCAACCGTAGTCGGCATGATTGCGAAGGCAGCCTCGGCCTGTTTGACCAGCCGTGCGGTGCCCGTGTTCGCGGCCGCGAGCCGCTTTGAATCGAGCAACGTCGTGTCCGCCAGGCCATAGGTCGAGTTGAGGATGGACACAAAGAGATCCGGTTCGAAGATGTCCTCAATATCGGCCTCGGCCCGTTGGAGGAAGTCGGCCATCGTGTAAAAATGTCCGGCCTTCAGGACTTCGGAGCGCTTCATTTCCTCGACCTTGCGCTTGTCTCCCTGCGCTTGGTCCGAGAGCACTGCGATATGAAGAGCGTTGCCAGCGAACATCGCGACGAATGGGCGAATCTTATCGATCCCGCCCGCCGGACAGAGCGTCCAGCGCTGATCCAGGCCCGGTCGTCCGCGACGTTTGAGCGCGTCCGACAACGCCTGGATGTAGAGAATGTCGCCGGGCCCTTCGACGAGAAGCGTGTGCTCGCCGATAAACAGCGACTGGCTGATCTCATAGCCGAGCGCACCTTGCAACGGAAACAGAGTGTCGGGATCGCGGGTGAGCACGTCCTCGCGCACCTTTGTGCCGAGCGGCATGCGACGCTGCCCCTTCATCTCTACCTTATCCTCGACGATACGGACGGAAGCGAGCTCGTCGGCCGGCACCATGAACGGTGAATGGGTCGAGTAGACGATTTGGTGATGTGGGGCGAGCTTCTCCTTGAAAAAGCGCAGTAGGTCCGCCTGCGCTTTGCCGTGCAGGGTAAGGCCGGGTTCGTCGAGGAGCAGAACGACTGGCGTCTCCTCGTCCTGTACCTGCGCGAACTTCACGAGGAAGGAGAAGAACCAGACAAAACCAGCGCTTCGCTCGGAGAACGGCGTATCAACGCGGTGCAGCCCGTTGTGGATGCGGGCCCATGCGATCATGCCACTATTGAGCGGTGCGGTATCGCCCGGCCGAGATTGTTCGACGCGGACGACAACACTGAGATCCGGATTCTGCGTCCAGTATTCCAGCACCTGATCGGTGATGCTGTTGGAGGCCGCCTGCAGGCGGGCATTGAATGTCTCGTAGGTGGCAACATTGGTGATGTCGTCGATTGAGACGCGTGCGTATTCTAGGAACTCGGCGAACAGCCGCGCACCGCGATGCGCATCCTCGTTGATCTGCCCATTAGCGATCAACTGACGCGTCTGTTCGAGCTGTATCGCGCCATCCATCCTATCGTACGCGGCGAAATACATGAACTTCGGCAACATGTCCCGGATGAGCTTGCTGACCTGCCCGGTCACTGCGCCCACCCCGTCTAAGTGAGACTTCAAGGCGGCGTGGCGTTCCGTCGGAGATGATATCTCAGCCAGCGTGGTGATCAACTTCGAGGTGGTGTCGGCTGAGGAAAGGACCGACCGTTCCGAATCGTCGAGTTGGAACTTGGTATAAAGATGCTCGAGCGCCTTGCCAAAATCGAGATCGACCGAGACGTCGACTTCTTTGCCGTAGGCGCGTGAGATTGTGATCAGGTCGGTCGTCACGACACCCTCACCGACAGTGGCAGCGATGCGAGCGGCTTCGGGAGAGGTGAGGCGCCAAGTCGTAGTGATTGCGACAGCGGCCTTCCCAGAATGACGGTCCTCGTATTGGGTCAGCAGCCGGCGCGGATAGTCGCGCTCCTTGTCGAAGGTCGCGGGTGTCGAGAGATGTGGGTTCAGCGCCGCGAGCGCCAGAAGGATCGCGCTCTTGCCCGCCTCGTTCTTTCCGACGAGGCAGGTTACCGGCTCGACGCTAAACTCCTCGCTGTCGTCGACCGACCTGAAGTTGGTGACGTGAACCTTCTCGAGCTTCATTATTATCCTCCCAACTCACTTTCTCCTTGAGATGGCAGATCGCCGCTCCAAATCAACTTTAGAGTGCGACGGTATCGGGCCGGGGGCGTCTAGGTAACCTAAGGTCGTCCGTGAACTTCAGGTTGAACCGGCAGCGGCTTTCGGGATTTTCGTTGGGCCAATCGAGCCGCGGCAACTAGGTCGCATTGCCGCTCCGCCGTTTTGTGGAAGCTGATCGGCAGTTTTTGGCATGTACCGACATACCGAGAGCTGGATCGGAACGGCGTATTATGGTCGCGTGCTGGCGGAAGCGGAACGCCGCCTCGTGGGACAAAGCCGTCGTTCCGAGGTCGCCATCTGAACGACGGCCTTCGCCAGGACCCGCCATTCGCGCAGCGCGTAACCGTCAGGCAGCAATGCGCCCCATTCAAAACGCTCAATTGGGAAATTGATCCGCCCACGAGCGGTCAGTTTGCCCAGACCGGTGGTGGGACCTTTGCGCTATTCCTAAGAGACTTATTGGACGGCGGCTGTGGTCAGCCGACTCCCTTTCATCGGCAGCGAAGATCAGCCGGAGAGATGGCTGGCAGTCCGCCCGAGCCGGCTCGAGCATAGCGTCCCCATGCCTCTTATAATGGCACCGCGTGATACCGCTATTAGATTCGGCTGCGGCGAGTCCGGCTCGAATTCGTACAGGGTTGACAGATCGCCAATTCGCTCGCCTAGCTACAGGCAGCAGCCAAGGCGGACTCAACCGGTCGTCGAAACACCATTTTCATATCGCTGATCGAAGAACTGATCGAGCACCTCGATCGGCGTTTTCCATCCGAGCGTCTTTCGCGCGGCCGCGTGTTCATTGCGTGAGCGACGGCCGTCAGTTCCTAGTTTGAATGCTTGCTGAGATCGGCTCGATGGCGTCAAGCAGGACACGATCGGTGGCTCGCCCGACATCACCCGTCGCTCCCATGACAGAATTCATCGGCACAGTCGTTTCATTTGAGCGCGGAGGCTTCGCGCCGCGTCAAATTCATAGTATACTTACAGAGCTCGGGGAAAAACTTGTTCAAATGGGTGTGCTGTCGAAGTCAGCAAAAGCCAATATTCCCTAGTGTATTTTTCGGTTTACTTCGCTCGCGGTGAGCGATGGAAGATTGGGGAACTGGTCATGCGCATCGTTGCGGCATTGGGAATGCTGGCTCTGTCGGCTGGTTGTGCGACGACGTCGAAGGTCGAATATCGTGTCATCACGTCGCCCGCAGACATGAAGGGTATGACCGACGCCTTCTATATGAGGCGGTCAGTGCTCGAGCTTTCGGCTAGCAATGTGCCGGCCGGAAAAACCGACGTCGAAACGACGATTGCGATTCAGGCTCTACCCAGGGAAGCGCAGTCGTTACGGATCGGTGTGGCCGCGCATCGCGGCTTTCTCTCCACAACCAAGATCAACATCACCAAGGTTGAAAACACCGATCTCGTCAAATCAATCGGTGTGGAAACGACCGACGAAACGGTAAACCGCATCAATCAGATCGGTGGAGTCGCTGTGAAACTGATCCAAAGCGCTGCGATGCTGGGCTTGGGAAACATTTCTTGTCTGTCTCCGGCCGACGGCAAGCAGATATTTGAATTGAATCCGACGAACGGATCCGAAACCTTCAAGACGGTTAGGGGTAATTGTATCACGGTGACCTATGGCCCTCTTCCCAAGGAAGTCATAAGGGTGCAGGATCTGCCGAAGAACACCGCGACGTCGCTTTATTATTATTCTGCGTGTCGAGACGCCGATGTCGTGATCCAGCAAACCGACGACGTCGTCAGGCGCGAAAAGATCCGCGTCAGCGATCCTGCCTATCTTCAATATGTTGAGTTCCCCCTCAAGGGTAAGATTGAGCATCATTCGCAGTGCGGCGTTTCAGTGACCACCGAGGCCTATACCGCGACCAATCCGGCCGACATCGTCGGCGCCCTGACCGCGCAGGGCAAGGCGATCAAGGACGCACTGGAAGCGGCCAAGAAGGACGAGGCGAAATAGGCGCTGGCGGGGCTGTCTCTGCCTCTCAGTCTTACCAGTCGCTGCTCGCGGCCTTCGCCTGGCCATAGGCGATCAGGCAACGCATATAGCGTGGATGGAACTGCAGCGGCTTGGAAAGGTCGCGGTCGCGCTGTCGCCAGTCGCGGCAGGTTCTTTCGCCATCGTCGAGCCCGCTACCCGTCAGGTCCAGCTTGAAGTCGAGAACTTCGGGCGAGATCTTGACGAATTTGAAGGGCGTGCCTTCCTGTTCTGCGCTCGCGCGGATACTGTCGGCCGAAAAGCGGTAGACTTGGTTGACCAGGATCTCCTCCGAACGCAGCGCAAGATCCAGGAAATTCCACTTCTTGTGCCCGAGCCGCGCCAGGTCGCCGGGAGCGGGGTTGTCCCCTCCACAATCCGCTTGCGTCCCGCAATCAGTGCCGATCAGCTGATCGCCATTGATCAGCACATAGGTGGTGGGTGGCGGCCCAGCCAATCCTCCAGAGACGGATCTTTCCTCAAGGACCTTTCCGATCTCGTCGGAAAAGACGCCGAAGCGCGCGCCGCCGTCCATATACATACGGTGGTTGATGAACACCGGCGTTGCGGCGATCGGCGCCGAGGAGGATGCCACGATCGCTTCGATATAACAGGCCTCGAGACGTTCGCGCTCTGCACCGGCTTCGGCACCCTTCCATTTGACCGCCATGTCGGTCAGGTCGAATGCTACGGCTTCGCCGGTGTCGAGATCGATCGCTCCGACAAACAGCTTACGGCCGCGATCGGCGGCTGTTGCGACCGCCTCGAGCACATCATCGCTGAGGGCGGTATCGAGGCGCGAGCGCAGCGGCTCGAGATCGGCCACAGCGCCTTTCCGCAGCAAGGTGAAACCTGTCGACAGGCCCAGGGAAGTGCCGCCGCGCTTGCTGAACGCCGTGAGCAGCACACGCTCGTCGGTAATCGTATAGCCTGCCAAGGCGCGTTCGGGCTGGTTGATGAAGGCGAAGGTCGAAAGGATCGCTCCCGTGCTGATGCCGGTGACGACCGTGAACTCGGGCAACCGGCCGCCATGCTTGTTTTTCCAGCCTTGCAGGAATCCCGCTCCGAACGCGCCATTCTGGCCTCCGCCTGAAAGGAACAGCATCGATCCCAGCCGCTCCTGTGGTGGCAGAAATGCCCTATGGCGGTTCAGGGACTGGCTCATATCGGCCGCAAGAGTAGGCTGCCCCCGATCATTGGGATCCGACACGGCCAGTTCGCGGCGGACGAAGTTGCAGCCGGCCATGTTCTTGGGCGTGATCGCGCAGCCTGAGATCAGCAACGCCAGCCCCATGATCGCTACCCGCAGAAAAACCATCTTTTTCTCCTTACCAGCCGAGTTCCTGAGCGAGCGAATTTTTCTCGCTCCGCAGATAAGCCGCGATCGCAGAGATCTTGACCGCCTTGTTGACGCTGTCCTTGACGCAGGACGGCCCGGCTTTCTGGAAGCCCAGATGATGCAGCGCGATCAGCCGGCCCTGGGAATCGAAGATGGGAGAACCCGATGCTCCGGGCTCGGTGTCGCAATCATGACTGATCTCGGTGGAGGTCGAGCCGGCATTGGCGCGCCAGCCCGGATAATTGGGGTCTCGGACCCTGCAGCGTGTCGATATCCGCTTGGGCAGGCACTGCGCATGATGGATCATGAAGACGCGCTCGTCGAGCGCCGCGTCGGCGGGCGCGATGGCAACGGCGGTCGCCTGACGGATGCCGCCTTCCGCGCCGGGGAGGGGTTTCAACCGCAGGATGGCGAAGTCCAGATCCGCGTCAGACGCCACCACGTCGGAAACGCTGAACTGCCGCCGCATCGGCCCGTCCTCCCATGCGAGATCCACCAAAGCGTTCTGCTTCACCTCGCCGTTCCAGGCTGCGGGGCCTGCCCCATTGCCGCAATGCCAATTGGTGAGGAACAGATCCTTGGCGATCATTACGCCCGAGCAGCACCAGGTGTCCTGACCCAGCACCGCGCCATCATCAGCATTGCGGCTCCGCATGTTGACGAGCATACCGACCGTTTCACCCGCGTCCCGGAATAGCGGTTCCGATTGCGGATAAAGCGGTGCCCAGGTCGGCGTGGTCCCGCTGATCGAGAACGCGGCCTCATTCGGGGCGGGCTGGCCCATGGCGACCGATCCGCGCACCTCGATCTCGGTCATGTTGTCACCGCCGCGCAGGGATACGGACACCGAAGGTCCGCCGAGCCTTCCGGTCCACAGGCTGCCGCCGCTGCTGGTGAAATCCTCCCGATCGATCAGTGCGAGGAGATGGCCCCGCGTATCATGGACGGCCAGAACCCAGGGAGCTGTGCCATATCGTTGAACAGCGAGCAGCAGCCGCATCGTGAGCGCTGCTTTGCTGCCGGGAAAGGGGGTCACTGGTTGCTGGGGCATTGTGCGCCGGATGACGATACCCTCGTCGGCCCATTCGCCGAACTTCGTCAGCAGCTCGCTTGCCGGGCATTGCGGCGCGGCCTGCGCCGGCGAAGATGACATCGGCCCGCTGCTCGGAACGCTCGTCCCGATCAGCAGCGCCAAGGCCGCGCATGTCCAGCGCCTAACAAGCGGACGCATCGGGGTTTCGTGAACTCGCCACGATCAGGTCTTCGATGTTGACGATCTTAATTTTGCTGCCGCCGCACAGCTCAATCGATGCCTGGAGGTCGGCAAGTTTGGCTCGCCCCAACCGCTTGACGATCCCCCGGCGCACTCCTCTGCCTATCTCGTAGATCGCGAAGGTTGGAGAGGCGCCTTCGGATGAAATCTTCACGATTCGGCCGATATCCCGGCCATTGACGGTGAGAGACGCATTCTGGCTATCGATGACGGTCAAAGTTGGCAGGCTCTTGATGGCGGTATCGTGTTGCCAGCTTCCCTGAGACATCTTCATCCAGTCCTTGCTGGGATCAAGAAGTGCTCGTTGATAGTCGATAATGCCGGTGGCGATAGTGTTCGCCGAATCACTCTCGAGAGGCGTGGAGGGCAGCATTGGCCAGGCGGTGATCTGGAGCCGGGTCTTCACCAATCCGGCGCTTCGATAGGCATTGGGATATCGCGCGATCATTTCCGCTGCGACGCCCGCGGCGAAAGCTGCGGACTGGCTGGTTCCAGCCGCCCCGCCGACATTCTGGGAGTCGATCCAGCCTGGGATCGCCTGCCCGCCGGGTGCGGCGACATGCACGATCGGATCCGGCGGCATTCCGAAATTGGCGGACGCCAACAGGGTAGGACTTTTATGCCCGCAATCGTCGCACGCTGTTACGACGAGGACATTTTCAAGGTCGCCGAGATTTTGCGGAGGCATGGGTACATATTTGGTGATGCGGCGCGGCTGTCCGCCGTCGTCGGGTTGCCCGGCTGCCACGATGAACAAGGGCCGTACGTCGAAAATGTCCTGGATGGCGGGGTACCATTTACGCGCGTCGAGATTCTTGATCTGACCATCCTGCAGGGCGATATCGGCGTAAGGGTCCATCGAGCTGGCGAAAAGGAAGACGCTCAGCGTGTTGGCGTTCCCCTGGTCGTTGTTGATGTAATCCGACAGCTTCTCAGCCCGACCCGTTGTCGCGATAAGCTTTGGCAGACTGCCGTCGGCTTCGTGCCAGTGGATAGCGGTGATGCGGGCGGTCCGAGCCAAGCCGTCAAATCCCATCTTGTTTCGGCCCGCCACAATTCCGGCCATATGCGTGCCGTGATGGCGAGCCTTTACGAAGGTGCCCCATTTGCATATCCAACTCGCGGGAGGAGGATCGGCATGGCCCGTAAGGACGCCTGCCAGCGCCGGCGTGCGTATGATCGGCGTGTCGACAATATAGACCTTCGGTTGTGCCTGGGGCTGTGCCGCAAGAAACTGTTCAAGACCCTCGTCGATTTCGAGGAGGTCCGCATATCGCTGATTCGCGGGGGTGTCCTTGCAGAGCGGCTGATATTCACGAGGAAATGCAAAGGCGGCGCTGGCCTTGACTGCGATCGTATCCGGCGCGTGGATCAGCACGTTGCGTGACCGCAACCCGCCGACCGCGAGCGCAGCGCCATGGACCTGTTCGTCGGTGCCGAAGTCGAAGGTCACGTCGTGCGAATTGAACTCGACGATCACGCGATCGTCGATCTCCCGGACGATCGCCTTCTTGGTTTTCCACGAAGACAGGAGCGCTTTCCAAGCAGGTTCCTGTCGGTCTTCAGCGTCATAGGTGCGCCGGCTTCGCTTCACTGCCAATTGCACGCGCGGCACGTGGAGCAACTGTCCGGCATGAATGGTCGGGTTACGTTTCAGCACGGGGTTGAGGCGGAGGATAAGCGGCGCGATCTGCGAACAGTCGGTCGGGATGGTCTGCTTGGCGAAGACGGCGCACAGCCCTTCGCCTTTTCCGACCGCTACCGTCTCGAGCGGCAAGGCGCCGTAATAGCCTGGCCGGGCGGGCGCCTTGGCATCGGCCAGCGCGACGATCACCCTCGCCAGATCCTGCGCCACCTCCCCGCCCACGAAGGAAATAGTCAGCGACGGATAGCGCTCGGGCGCCGGGGCTGCCGTCATGGAGGCTTCGGAGGCAGGTTCGGTGACCGGTGCCGGCGGCGCCGCTGCGGTGGCCTGCGCAAACAGGATCGAGGCAAGGATCATGAGATCACCTTATACATTGCGCTGTGGCTGGATTTGTCGGTGTCGCTCAACTTGAGTTCAAGTTGAGCCGAATTTCCGCAATAATAGTGCATGACCGATTTGCTGTCATACGGCGTCAAGGGTCGCCACGTGCCCTCCTCGGTCTGGTGGCATCCTGCTCCGCTCGCGAGCATTTCATGACGATATCCCAGTATATGGCCGATCTCGTGCCGGAATACGCCAACCGGATCATAGGGCGTCGTAGCGTAGCCAGGAAAGACATAGAGATAGCGCTGCCTAGGCGGCTCATAGGGGAAGAAGGCAAGGGCCACTTCCGGCCTGATTTCCTTGCTGTAGCGGATAATGAAGGTCACCTGTCCTTCCCTCGGCGCGCTGTCCGACGCGGCGCTGTGGGTGAAGGAGATGCCGCAGCTAGCGCAGGCCGTGACCCAAGCCTCCGCTGCCGCCTTGAAGTTTGTGCTGACCGCGGAATAGAGTTCCTCGGCTTTGGCTGCAGGAAGATTGGCGGTGAAGCTCTTTTTGTCGATCGCGTAGGTCAGGCTTCGTTTGCCCTTCGGCCAGAACTGGTCCTTGCCGTTGAGCGTCGCTATGATGAGTTCGGGGCTGAGGCGGGTCTTGGTTGCCTCAACCCTTTCACTCTTGCGTGCCTTCAGGACGGCGCGCACCTGCTCCCGGGTCAGCTTCAGGTCGCCCTCGACGATATAATAGCGTCGCAGCGCCCCCCCCTCTACGACCTCGAAGGTCGAAAGCTTGCCCAGAAAGGCGTTGAACCTTTCCTCATTGTCGGGCTCGGCGATGGCAGCCTTATAGTCTTCGGCCGTCAGCCGCTCGGCGATGCGACCGTCAACGCTCGTGGTCACCATACCGAGCAGGAGTATCGCAAAGCGCCTCGCCATCGTCGCTGCTCCGATCAGAGGGTCTTTAGATATTCGACGAGTGCCCAGCGCTCGTCATCGGTGATCCCCGTTCCGTAGTCGTGGCCATCATTCGAATTGCCCAAAATGGGGCGGTTTGCAGCGTCCTGCGTCCGGAACATCGCGGTGCCGCCGATGAAGCCGACTTCCGTCACGTCGAACTCACGGCTGCCTATCGCAAACTCGGTCTCGCGGTCGGCCGGTTTCAACAGTAGCTGATAGAGCGTCCGGACGGATCCGTTGTGCAGATAGGGGCCGGTTGCCCAGATCCCATTGAGCGGCCGCCCCTTATAGGCGAGTAGCACATTGCCGGCATTGGCCTTGCACTGTTCGAGCCGCACCGCCTTGCTTGCTTGGCCCGGTCCGGCGAGCCCCGCCGGCCGGCCGGTGATCGGCCGCGGTAGACCGAAAAAGGCATTCGCCGCGGCGCCGATGATCTCGCCCTTCTCCTTGACCAGCGTCCCGGCGACCACGGTCGCGAGCACTTCGCGCGTGTCGCCGATGAAATCCATCTTCGGCCCGTTGCCATAATAGCCGACCGGCGTGCTGCCCTGGAGCCTTCCGGTCAGCATTCTGTATGTGAAGGCGTTGCAGGCCATCCACGGGTCGGTCCCCACCGGTCTCACCTTCTTGGTCCCCCAGATCGGGGTCATGACGGCCTTGATCGGAGACTTCAGATCCTTGGGCTCGAGCCGCGCATGACAGCTGACGCAATGTTTTGCGAACAGGTCACCTCCCCGTCTGACTAGCAGCGCCTGCTTGGCCGGATCGCTCTCGCGCGGGGCAAAAGCCGTCGGATAGGCGGGCGGATAGAGGCGGCCGATCCGGGCCTCGATAGCGTCCAGGTTCCGGACATGGACGCTGGAGACATAGCCCGCCAATTCGCCCGGATGGGTCTTCGGAATTTTCACGTCAGCGAAGACACCGATCACCTCGCCGGTGTTGCGGCCGATCGCACCGATGTCGAATGTCCCGCCCGGCAGTGTCAGGCCCTTGTTCGGTGCGATGCCGTTCCACTGCACCCGATCATGCTGATGGATGTTCCACAGAAAGGGATAGCTGACGGGAGCATCGGAGGGGGCCGCGAACTGGTCTTCGGCTTCAACGACAAGCGCAACCTTGTTGAAGATATGGCCGAACGCATCCAGGCGGCCCATGCCGTAACGGATGATGTCGCCATGGGGGTTGTTGAGCTTACTGACATTGGTCTGCCAGTCGACAAACCGCTTCAGTGACTGCCGCAGCAGAATATTGTTCTCTGCAAGATCCTGCGGCCGTGGCGCCGGACCCTTCCCGCCCTCTGCCTCGATCTTGAAAACCTTCTGCGCGAAGAGATCGAACTTCGCGTCATCGGCTAGGGTCGCGGCGGCGGCGGCATCCAACTGCTCGATAAAGGTTTGGAAATCGCCGTTGCCGGGCGCGCCGTCGATAAGCGCGACTCGTTGTCCAGATTGGCGAACTTCGCCGGTGTGGCAGGCCGAGCAGGTCATGCCCAGCCACGGCTCCGTGGACGACTGGCCCTTGAACCATCGCAGGCGCGATCGCTCGAAAGCGCGGTCATCGGACTCGTCGGTCGAAAAACCGATCGGCAAGACACTGCTGTCGTCGGCTTCGGACGCCAGATAGCCTAGCTCCGTCAGCCTTTTGGTGGTGAAGAACAGATCGTTTCCGGTCGCCGTCTCGAGCGCTTTGGCCCAGCTCAGCGGGATCAGGCGAGATCCCTGATTTCCGTGGTGCCAGTCCAGCTGTTCTTGGCGGGTCCACCCCTGTACGCCTACAGGCCCGTAAGATCCGGTGCACGCAGCAACGCTTAACAAGGTCAGTGCCGATGCCTCGGCGGCATGCTTCCACCCGAAATACATCGACGCCTCCTCTCACGTGCATGGCTCTAGACAAAATGGCAAGACGGCCAACTCTTGTCAGCGGAAGATACTGAAAAGACCCATGATCGTAATCACGCTTGTCTATATCCGGTGCTCGAGAATGCCGCGCGGACCCGAATACAGAAACGATTCTCAAGAAACGATACTTGCAGGCGAACTATCTATACACTTTTAACAGTACTTTTCCGCGAATCGCAATTGGAAACGTTCCTCACCCTGAGGAATCAGTGGGGCTGTCGGATAGAATGCGAATGACCGGTTACGGCTTGAGCAGACATTCGAGAGTCGGCTGCGGAATGGCTTGAACTGGTCGCCTGCTGCCGGGAGCGGAACGCTCCGTCATGGGACAAAACTGCCGTTTGCGAGCCGCGCCGGGAA
The DNA here is from genome assembly GCA_035998065.1 of Pseudorhizobium sp. Lineage (GTDB taxonomy): Bacteria > Pseudomonadota > Alphaproteobacteria > Rhizobiales > Rhizobiaceae > Neorhizobium. The sequence goes on along the minus strand of DASYHX010000502.1, from coordinate 14,876 downwards.
CGGCAGGTCCCTATTCAACACCTGCCATTCCTGGAGCACTGATGATCGTTCCCGGAACCCGCAGGACTGGCCGAAAGGCGACTGACAGCTTCCAGCGCAGGAGAGGTATAAAGCTGCCGTACAAATCCACCTCCGCATGCGTTGCCGCTTGACCAAACCCATTCGCCATACGATATGCGCCGGCAAGGCGATGGATTTCCGCCGGGCTTCGGCCGAACCGCCTTCGGGCTGATGATTCCTACCTGATGCGTTTTCGCAACAAGGAGGAATCGTGCGCGCTAAATTCGCAATATTGCTGTCGAACCTGAACGTCCTAGCCTTTGTCAGGGACCGGCACGACCATGCCTTGTCCGTGTTGCGTTGGCTGGCGCTTCTTGTTCCGATGGCGGCGGCGGTGGGCAGTCTTTGTGCGGCCTTCCTCTGGAGCCTCGATGTTGCCACACGCACGCGCTTTACGCATCCATGGCTGCTGTTCCTCTTGCCGGTCGGCGGGTTCGCGGTCGGCCTGCTCTATCATCTGTTCGGTCGCAGCGTCGAAGGCGGTAACAACCTGATCGTCGAGCAGGTTCATGAACCGGGCGGCGGCGTGCCCTTGCGCATGGCGCCGCTGATCTTCCTCGGCACCGTTGTCACGCACCTGTTTGGCGGCTCGGCCGGGCGCGAAGGCACGGCTGTGCAGCTGGGTGGCAGTCTTGCCAGCACCTTTGCCACGATGTTTCGGCTCGATGCCGAAAGTACCCGCATCATCCTGATGGCGGGTATTGCCGCAGGTTTCGGAGCCGTGTTCGGCACACCGCTGGCAGGCGCCGTTTTCGCTCTCGAAGTACTGGCAGTCGGCCGTGTGGAATATCGGGCGCTGATGCCGGCACTGGTAGCTGCTGTTGTCGGCGACTGGACCTGTCACCAGTGGGGAATCCACCACGGATTGTACCACATCGACTATCTCAAGGGCGCGGTCGGACCGATCGCGGTCGACCCGGTACTCCTGCTCGAGGCGGCCATTGCCGGCGTGGCGTTTGGACTGGTCGGCCTGCTGTTCTCCGAACTGTCGCACGGCTTCGGCGATTTCGTGAAGCGCCACGTCCGGTTCGGGCCGCTACGTCCCTTTCTGGGCGGCCTTGCGGTGATCGCTCTGGTCTATCTGCTCGGCACGCGCGACTATCTTGGCCTTGGGGTATGGGCGCCCGATGCCTCCACACCGACCATCGCCGGGTTCTTCTCGCCCGGGCCGGATTACTGGAGCTGGGCGCTCAAGCTGCTGTTCACGGTCGTGACGCTTGGCACCGGCTTCAAGGGCGGCGAGGTAACGCCGTTGTTCTTCATCGGCGCGGCGCTGGGCCACGCCCTCGGCACCCTTTTCGGCGCACCTGTCGATCTGTTCGCGGGGCTTGGGTTCGTCGCCGTCTTTGCCGGGGCAGCGAATACGCCTTTGGCCTGCACCATCATGGGCATCGAACTGTTCGGTGCGACCCATGCCGTCTACATCGCCGTTGCCTGTTTCGTCGCCTACCTGTGCTCAGGCCACAGCGGCATCTATCTGTCTCAGCAGATCGCCATCCCCAAGCACCCGCGCATTTCCATCAGCCCCGGCATCACGCTGCGGGGCGTTCGTACCGCGCGCACCCAGATCACCAAGGCAGGACCTCCGCACAAATGACTGACACAGCTTTCCTCACGTCCAGCGAGATCGGCATGCTGCGTATCTATATGGCACCGCGCGATACGGCAGAGCCGCGCAAGGCATGGAAGCTGTGGTCAGCGCGCCCGCTCTATCGCGAGCTTGTCGTCCAGGCAAAGGCTGCCGGTCTGACGAACGCCGTGGCCCATCATACGCATTACGGTTTCAGCAACCACGGGCCGGTACTCGATCAGGGTGTGGAAACGAGCAATCCCTATCTGACCATGTGCGTCGAACTGATTGGGCACCGGGCGGATCTCGAACTGTTCTGCCAGCGGCACGCCGCCCTGCTGGAGACGAAGGTGGTCATCTACAAGCAGCTCGAGCATTGGGCGATCGGCGCTGCGACAAAGTAAAAGCAGGAGAGCAAAACATGAAGATCCTCGCCGTCATCGTTGGAGCCGACAGCACTGCGACGTGCCTCAACGCAGCCGTTCTGGCGGCACAGTGCATGGGGGAGTGCACGATCGAAGCCCTGAATGTCGTGGTCGATCCCGGCCAGCTGGTTGCCGCCAGCGAAGAGGTCGACATGCAGCGCCTGCGCGAACATTGGGAAGGAACGGCCAGCGAACGATCAGCCGCCTGCCATACGGCTTTCGTGGCATGGACCGCAGGAGCCGCCCAGGACGCGCCACCCGTTGCCTGGCGAACCATCGTTGGGGATGAGCAAGCCGTGGTGACGCAGGAGGCAGACAATGCCGACCTGTTGGTCGTGATCGCCCATGAGCGGAACATGGACGGCGGGGACGCTCTGCATGCCGCGCTGTTCAACAGCCAGAAGCCAGTGCTGATCGTCCCGGCTTCCTGGACACCGCGGCCCGGTCAGAGCTTTTCGCATGTGGCTGTTGGCTTGAGCGATTCCGATGCGGCAAGGCGCGCCATCGAGGCGGCCACGCCCTGGTTGGAAGGCGCCACTGACGTCACCGCTATTCGGATCGGCGATGCCGGTTATCCGGCGCTCAAGCTGGAAGCGCTGCTCGATGATGCAGGGGTTGCCCACCAGCTCCATGTCGTGCCGCGCTCGCACGAAAACCTTGGCCAGCAACTCCTGACTGAGGCCCATCAGGCGGGAGCGGATATGCTTGTGACAGGAGCCTATCGGCATAACCAGCTGATCGAATGGTTTGCAGGCGGAACAACCCGGCACCTGCTCGCCAAGGCGGACATCCCGCTACTGATGGTTCGCTGAGATCAAAGGCGTCGTGATCGGGCGGGCGCATCGACATCATGCAGCAGAGACAGGTAGCATCGCGCGATGATCTCTCTCCCGAACCTGACGCTCACTTACCTGCTGCTCGAATGGGCGATCCGGCTTATCATGGTGGTGGTCATTCCGCTGCGACGTCCGCCCGAAGCGGCACGCAGCTGGCTGCTTCTGGTGCTGTTCCTGCCAGTGCCCGCTTTCATCCTGTACCGCCTGATCGGCCGCGCCGCGTTCCCGTCCTGGCGCAGGGACCGCTTCCGGCGTGCAGCACCGGAGCGTGAGAGCGCCGCGCAGGCGCTGACGAGCAACAAACGCGCGCCTTCGCGCACGGCCGTGCTTGCACAATCTCTGGGCGGTTTTCCAAACTGTGGGGGCAACGCCCTCGATCTGCTTGAGGACTATGACGGCGCGATCGACGCCATGGTGGCAGCGATAGATGCAGCTCATCTTCGGGTTCATCTGCTGACCTACATCTTCGCAGACGACCGGACCGGACAGAAAGTCGCAGATGCCCTTGGCCGCGCCCGCGCACGCGGCGTCGATGTCCGGGTGCTGATCGATGCGCTGGGCTCGCGCCCTTGGGCAAAACGCAGTCTGGCGATGCTGGCGGACCGAGGCGTCACCGCCCGGCTGGTCCTGCCGGTTCGCTTCGCAGCGCTGCGCCGTGCGCGAAGCGATCTGCGCAATCACCGCAAGCTGTGCCTGATCGATGGCAGGGTCGCTTTCGTCGGGTCGCAGAATATCGTGAACCGTGATTTCAAGCCGAGGATCGTCAATGACGAACTCGTCGCCCGGGTCGAAGGCCCGGTGGCCTGCGCGCTCGATGCGGTCTTTGCCAGCGACTGGTTCCTTGAGACCGAACAGAGCGTCGCGGCCTTGCCCGTGCCCGACGTTACAGGCGCCTCAGAGTTGCAGGCAATGCCCAGTGGACCGGACTACCGCGTGCCCGGCTATGAGCGATTGCTCGTCGAACTCGTTCACGAGGCGCAAGAGAATATCACCATCGTCTCGCCTTATCTGATCCCAGACGAAGCCCTGCTGACTGCACTCAAGAACGCGGTCGCACGCGGCGTCGCGATCGACCTCGTCGTTTCGCGTGTCGTGGACCAGCGGCTCGTGAACCTTGCCCAGCGATCCTATTATAGCGAACTGCTCGAGGCGGGCGTACGCCTCCACCGCTACCGCGACAGGTTGCTGCACGCGAAGAACGTATCGATCGATGGGCGCATCGCCGTCATCGGATCCAGTAACGCCGATGTTCGCTCCTTCATGCTGAATGCGGAGATCAGTCTGATCCTGCATGATGAAGCCTCCGCCGGACCTCTCGCAGATGTCCAACGGGGATACATCCGCCGAAGCGACCAGCTGTTGCTGGAGGAATGGCGTGATCGCTCCGGTCTTTCGCGCTTCTGCGAGAATCTCGCTCGCCTCGTCAGTCCCTTGCTGTGACCTCACGCCTGCGGTGCCGGAGGTGTGCGACGAGGCCTACGAGAAGCAGCACCGCGAGTGCCGGCACCAGAACATGGCCCACATCGCGGACGCGGCCAAAAGCGGCCTCGATACCTTGGCCGAACAGGTAGCCCAGGGTCACGAAGACCGTAGCCCAAACCATCGCCGCCAATGCGTTGATGGCCATGAAGCGGGAGGCAGGAAGCTCGGTCGTGCCGATCGCGATGGGGCTGACGGTGCGCAGGCCATACAGAAAGCGGAACCCGAACACGAACAGCACCGGCCGCCGCTCGAACACATCGATGGCGCGGCGGAAGGCGGCTTTCTGCTGGGCACGCCGAACATAGCGATGGTCGCGGAACCTGCGGCCAAGGGCGAAGAAGATCTGGTCTGCGATAAAGGACCCGAGCGCTGCTGCCGCGATGGCTGCCGGGTACGCGATCAGGCCACGGTGGACCATCACACCGCCCAGTACGACCACCGTCTCGCCCTCGATGCCCGCGCCAAGGAACAAGGCTGCAAGGCCGTACTGGGTAAGGATCGCTTCAAGCGTCACGGCTTCTGCCGCTGGACGATCGCACCTGCCTCATCCGGCGCGCCGGCCCGGATCACGAGGAAGCGGCGCTCTGCAGGCGCGGCGTCCTTGACGATCTGCCGGATCGGGCCAACCGCATTGACGATGGCCGCGCCTGCCGGATTGGTCATGAACTTGGCCAGCGGCTCGACCGTACCGGTGCCATCCTGACGTGCCGCCAGACCCAGCGTAAAGGTCTGCCTGGGCGCCAGTCCGGCGACGGCCGCCTGCAGGATCTGCACCTGCCCCTGATCGAACAGCGACACCTGGCTCTGCCCCTGACCTTCCAGCACGACCTGAACCTTGCCCTGCGCCTTGGCGAGCGGCACGAGGTTGTCGACGCCTTGCCCCGAGGGCACGGCGCCAGGCACATAGGCGACACCTTGCGGGCCTTGTCCGATGGGGATCGTGGCGATGACCTTGTTCGTGGCCGTATCTATGACGGCTACTGCATCGTCATTTTCCAGCCCGACATAGATCCGGCTGCCATCGCCTGAGGGCCAGAGCCCATGCGGCAGAGCGCCGACCGGCACCGAGGCAACTTCCGCAAAATCGTCGGTGCGGAAGACCTTGACGATATTCTGCGTGCCGACCGTGACATAGGCGAACTGGCCTTTGGGTGTCCTGGCGATGTTGACGTGGTTGGTGATCGGCCCGGTGTCGATCGTCTTGCGCACGGCGAAGGGCGGCTTGGCGTCGAAGACCATGACCTTGCCGACGTCCTTGAGCGTCAGCCATACCTGCTTGCCGTCAGGCGTGGCGGCGATGTCCGGGCAGAACGGGCTGTCCTGCTTCACGCGGCCAACGATGCGCTTTGACCTGGTGTCGATCACGACGGTTTCCGGCGAGAAACTGGAACAGACGTAGCCGTATTTTCCATCGGGCGAGAAGATCGTCATGCCCGGCCCGTTGGGTACAGCAATACGGCCCGTCTCCTTGAAGCTGGTCCCGTCGAGCACGGCGATATAATCCTCGCCGCGCACGCTTACCCAGACTTCACGGCCGTCGGGCCGGAAAAATGCTTCGTGCGGCGAGCGCCCGACATAGGCGGTGTGCCTCACCGCATTGGTCGCGGTATCGATGAAGCTGACCGAGTTGGACCCGATCGATACGACCGCCAGGGTACGGCGATCAGGCGAGAAGCCCATGCCATGGACCAGAAGCTGGCCGCGATAGAGCGGGCTGAGATTTGCAGGCGTGGGATCGCCAAGCTTGATGACGCCCAGCAGGGTGTTCGTCGACGGATCGATGACCGATACCGTGTTAGAAAACTGGTCCGAGGTGTAGAAACGGTCCTGCACACTGATTGCCCTGTCAGGCTGGGCATTGGGGACCTGCTGCGCAGATGCCGGGAGTGCGACCAGGGCAGCCGCTATCGGCAAGGTGCATGACGCGATGCTCAGCGTCTTCTTCATTTGTCGTCTCCCATGTGATGGCGCGCGCCGGCAGCGGGGCCGGTCTTTTTCGCGAGAATGTCCTGCATAACGGCGATCTCCTGCCGCTGCTCGACGATGATGCCTTGGGCCAGCCGGCGCAGGCGTTCGTCTTTTCCGTATCTGAGTTCCGCTTCCGCCATCTCGATCGCGCCCTGGTGATGGGGGATCATCATTGCCGCGAAGTCGCGGTCCGGGTCGCCCAATGGCGCAATCATCATCGCATGGTGCATCCGCTCCATGGAGGCTGCCATCTGGCTTGCAAAGCCATCGGACGATGCCGCCAGTGCGGCCGCCGATGCTGTCGCCGCGCAAAGGCAGGCCAATCCCCGTAGCAGTTTCAAGTGAAGCCCTTTCGTCATGGCGTTCCGGCGATAACGCCCACAGCGGACGCAAGTGTCATCGTCGCAGAGTGAAACGGAAAAAAGGCGCGCTGCCGAGGAGCAGGTGCGCCAACGCAGGCGTTGCCTGTCGAACGGATGGCGCAACACTCGCCATCGATCCAACCGATGATTTTTGTAGTTTCGATAGGATTTGGCGATCAATGGTCTGGCTGGATGATCCCGCGTTGATCGCGGAACGCAGAGCAGCACTTGGTGCGCCGCACATCGCGCCGCTGGAGATATGGCGAGAGGGGCTCGTTGGCGCAGGACACCCGGTGCCGCATTTCGACCCGTTCGATGGCGGCATAGATGCGCGCCTTCTCCTGCTTCTTGAGACGCCGGGGCCCGGGCCTGAGCGCACTCGCTTCGTGTCGCGGGACAATCCGTCAGGCACTGCTCGGAACCTTCGCCGCTATCTTGAGGCTGCAGGCATTGGGCGAAACGACATTGTTCAGTGGAATTGCGTGCCTTGGATCGTCCATGCCCCGGGTGCCCGCAATCGCGCACTGCGCCGCGCAGAGATTGCCGAGGGTCTCGCAACGCTCCCCGGCCTGCTTGCGAAACTGCCGTGCGTGCGGGTGTGTATCTTGGCGGGACGGGTGGCTGCGGGGGCGGAGGCGCTCATCGAAGAGGCACGGCCCGATGTGTTGGTTATCACCATGCCCCACCCCAGTCCGGCTAATGTCTGCACCAGCCCCGATGTCGGCCAACGGATCGCAAGCGCGCTGGCAGCCGCCAAGAGCGTCCTGTTGAATGAATCATCTCCAAATGAGATTAGAATGATATAATCAATGCGTTGGAGTGATTGATCGGGCTGCGGTATCGATGGTGCCAGGAGATCACCATGACCCTTGAACAATTACGCATCTTCGTGGGCGTTGCCGAACGCGAACATATGACGCGGGCCGCCGAGGCATTGGGCGTGACCCAGTCCGCTGCCAGCGCGGCGATTGCCACGCTGGAAGCCCGACATGATGTGCCGCTCTTCAATCGCGTGGGCCGCGGCATCGAACTGACCGAGGCAGGCCGCATGTTCCTCGATGAAGCACGCGCCGTTCTTGGCCGCGCCGCGACGGCGGAGCTTACCTTGGCCGAGTATGGCGGTTTGAAGCGCGGCACCCTGCGCCTTGTCGCCAGCCAGACCATCGCCAGCTACTGGCTCCCCTCCCGCCTCGCCCAATTTCACGGCCGTCACCCGGCGATCCGCGTCGAACTCGCAATCGACAACAGCGAAGGTGCGGCAGCGCGGGTACTGGATGGCCGCGCGGAACTGGGCTTTGTCGAAGGCTCGATCGACCAGCCCGCTCTCGCCCACTGGAAAGTCGGTGAGGACCGGATGCTGCTGATCTCGGGCCAGGCTGTCGATACCATCGACGAGAACTGGGTGCGCGGCGCCAACTGGATCGTGCGCGAGCACGGGTCCGGTACCCGGTCGAGTTTTGAGGATGTCCTGCGTGATCGCGGTATCGATCCGACAGACCTGAACATCGCCATGACACTGCCGTCCAATGAAGCAGTACGGTCTGCTGTCGAGGCCGGCGCGGGCGTTGCGGTCCTGTCCGAACTGGTGGTGCGCCGCGCGCTTGCTGCGGGGCACCTTCATGAATTGCCGCTCGCGATGCCTGCTCGCCCGTTTGAAGCGTTACGCCACAAGGAACGGTATCGCACCCGGGCAGCCGACGCGCTGACTGAACTGGTCAAGGAGTTTGGATGATGACCACGGATATCAAGCCCATCCTCGAAGGGATGCGCCCGCTCAGCCGGCTCGATCACCCGCGCGAGATGATCCGCCAGTTCACGCCCAACTGGTTCGCCGCCACCATGGGCACGGGCATCCTTGCGCTGGCTCTCCCGCAGGTGCCGGGCATCGGCGCTTCGCTCAAGCCTGTGGGAGAAGTGCTGTGGTTGTTCAACATCGGGCTCTTCACCCTTTTCACCGCGCTCTATACCGCGCGCTGGATCCTGTTCGGCCACGAAGCGCGGCGCATCTTCGGCCACAACACCGTATCGATGTTCATCGGCACGATCCCCATGGGCCTCGCCACGATCATCAACGGGTGCCTCGCATTCGGTATCGCGCCCTTTGGTGAGGGCATCGTGCCTGTCGCCACGGTCTTGTGGTGGATCGACGCCGCCATGGCGGTGAGCTGCGGTGTGCTGATCCCCTACTTCATGTTCACGCGCCACCAGCATTCGCTCGACGGCATGACGGCGGTGTGGCTGCTGCCAGTCGTGGCAGCGGAAGTGACGGCCGCCAGCGGAGGGCTGCTGGCGCCCCATCTGGCGCAAGGCAGCGCGCAGTTCGGGATGCTCGTCACGTCCTACATCCTGTGGGCCTATTCGGTCCCGGTGGCTTTCAGCATCCTGGCGTTGCTGATCCTTCGCATGGCGCTGCACAAGCTGCCGCATGAGGGCATGGCCGCATCGAGCTGGCTGGCGCTTGGCCCGATCGGTACCGGCGCTCTGGGCATGCTGGTTCTGGGCGGCGACGCCCCTGAGATCATGGCCGCGCATGGGCTGGGAGATGTCGGCGCTGTCGCTCAGGGTATCGGCACAATCGCCGGCCTGCTGCTGTGGGGCTTTGGCCTCTGGTGGCTGGCGCTCGCCTCGCTCATCACCTGGCGCTACTGGCGGGCAGGTATTCCGTTCAACCTTGGCTGGTGGGGTTACACCTTCCCGCTGGGCGTCTTCACCGTGGCAACCTTTCGCCTTGGCACGACCCTGCACCTTGCCTTCTTCGGCATTGTCGGCACCGTTCTGACCCTGGCGCTCGCGCTGATGTGGATGGTGGTCGCCGCAAAGACCCTGATCGGCGGATGGCGCGGTAATCTGTTCGTATCGCCCTGTATCGCCGCTACAAACTGATCGGGCATTGCGATCAGTAACGGCGTTCTGATCGCTTGCTTCTCACAGCAGCACCCGCCACCATTTTGCCCGAGAGGATACGACCATGGACAGACTGGATGCTGAGCTCGCGGCTGAAACAAGCCGCCGCCGTTTCCTGCAGAAAGCCGCGCTCGGCGGTGCAGCCATCGCTGCCGCGCCCGCTTTGGCGCAAGGCATTACGCAGGGGCTGACCGACCTGCATCTGCCCGGCGGCAATGCGCAGCGCCCAATGACGAGCGCATTTCCCGGCAAGGGCAGCATGATCCTCCAGCGCGTCCATCCGCCCTTGCTCGAAACACCGATGGCTGTCTTTGACCGCGACGTGTTCACCCCCAATGATCAGTTCTTCGTGCGCTGGCACTGGGCGGACATCCCGACCTCGATCGACGTCGATGCCTTCAGGCTCACTATTCGCGGTCACGTCAACAAGTCGATCGCGATCAATCTGGAACAGCTGATGCGCCTGCCGCGGGTCGAGATGGCCGCCGTGAACCAGTGCTCGGGCAATTCGCGCGGGCTGTTCCAGCCCCGCGTCCCCGGCGCGCAGTGGGGCAACGGGGCGATGGGCAATGCCAAGTGGCTCGGCGTGCGCCTGCGCGATGTGCTCGATCTGGCCGGGGTGAAGGCGGGGGCGGTCCAGGTTCGTTTCGGGGCGCTCGATCAACCTGTGGTCGCCGGTGCCCCGGATTTCGAGAAGGCGCTCGATATCGATCATGCCCGCGACGGCGAAGTGATGATCGCCTTCGGCATGAACGGCACGCAGTTGCCGCTCCTCAACGGTTTTCCGATCCGGCTGATCGTGCCGGGTTGGTACTCGACCTATTGGGTCAAGATGCTGAACGACATCGAGGTCCTGCCCGGGCCTGACGATGAATACTGGATGGCCAAGGCCTACAAGATCCCGGCAACGCCCGGCGCCAATGTAAAGCCCGGCGCCAAGGACTTCCCGACCGTTCCGATCAACCGCATGATCCCGCGTTCGTGGGTCACCAGTCTGGGCGAAGGTCAGCGGATCGCACACGAGGCCTCGATCCCGCTCGGCGGCATCGCTATGGGCGGGGACTGCGGCGTGGCACGGGTCGATGTGTCCACCGACGGCGGTCGCCGCTGGTTCGCGACGAAGCTGGGTCCGGATCACGGGAAATACAGTTTCCGGCGTTGGGACGCGCAGGTTCCCTTGCCCGGCCCCGGTCAGACCGCACTCATGTCGCGCTGCTGGAACACGGCAGGCGTCGCACAGCCGATGGCGCCGATCTGGAACCCCGGCGGTTTCATGCGCGGCAACATCGAAACCACCACTATCGTGACGGCATAAGGAGCTCGGCATGAAAGCGCCAACCCCAGGCATGCTGGCCGTCGGACTGCTCGGCGTGACCGTCTTCACCCTCATGATGGTGGGCCCTCCCGGCAGTTATACTCCGCCGCCCGAACCCCAATCCACAGGACCCGCACCCAGCAGCATTTCCGTGAACGGCTTTACCCTGACCTCGGATACGGTAGATTTTCCCATCGATGAGCAGCAATATCCCGATGGCCCTCATGCCGATGTCATCAATGCGAATTGCACGTCCTGCCATTCGGCCAGCATGGCGATGACCCAGCCCGTGCTTTCAGCGGATCAATGGAAGACAACGGTCACCAAGATGAAAGATGTCTACAAGGCTCCCGTGGCGGAAAAGGACATTCCGGCTATCGTCGACTATCTGACGGCGATGAGTGCAGCGCAGAATGGGGCGCCGACCGGCAAGGCTCAGGATCCTGCTCCTAACGCTGCGCCAGATGCCTCTGGAGGAACGGGTTGAGCCGCACCGATTGACGCGCCTTCACTTCCGGGTCAATCCGCCTCAATCCATCGGAAATTGACGATGATTATTGACGCATCCATTTGCATCGGATAATTCCGATGGATGAACACTGAAGATGCCCTTTCCATCTTGTCGGCTCTTGGTCATCCAACGCGATTGGAAGCCTTTCGCCTGCTCATTCGGCATGAGCCTGCCGGCCTGTCTACCGGCGCGCTGGTCGATGCTTCGGGGCTGACCCAGAGCACGTTCTCGACGCATCTTGCCGTAATGGCGAAAGCCGGATTGGTGCGATCTGAAAAGCAGGGCCGTCTACACATCCAGCGCGCCAACCTCGACTGCTTGCGCGGACTGATGGTCTTTCTGGCCAAGGATTGCTGCCAAGGGCGCCCCGAGCTGTGCGAGCCGCTTTTGGCCGAACTCACCTGCTGCTGAATAGGTAACAATGACCGATATCGTGATCTACCATAACTCGCTTTGCGGGACCTCTCGCAATGCCTTGGCCATGATCCGCAATGCGGGGATCGAGCCCCATGTCGTCGAGTATCTGAAGACGCCGCCAAGCCGTGCACAGCTGTTGGAGCTCATCGAGCGAGCCAGCATCACCCCGCGCGCTCTGCTTCGTGAAAAGGGCACGCCGTTTGCCGAACTGGGCCTCGGCGACGAAACCTTGACGGACGACGGGCTGATCGACGCGATGATGGAGCATCCCATCCTCATCAACAGGCCGCTGGTCGTGTCGCCGCTGGGGGTGAAACTCTGCCGGCCTTCTGAAAAAGTGCTGGATTTGCTGCCGAGCGAACAACGCAGCACGTTCGTCAAGGAAGACGGCGAAGTCGTGGAAGCAACCCGGCGATGAACGGTTCGGTTCGCCGGGCTACGGTCGACGACGCGGACGCCATTGCCGCCATTTACGCGCATCATGTTCTTCACGGCACGGCAACCTACGAAGTCGTGCCGCCGACCGAGGACGAGACCGTCGAGAAGATCTTGATGGTGACCGGGCGGAGCTGGCCGTTCCTTGTTGCCTGTGATGGATCTGAGCTGGTGGGCTATGCCTACGCCACGCAGTTCCGGGATAGACCGGCATACGCCTATGCCTGCGAGAACAGCATCTACGTGGCGCACGACCGGCGCGGTGGCGGCATCGGCAAGCTGATGCTCAAGGCCTTGCTGCAGGCCGCCGAAGCCTATGGCTTCCGGCAGATGGTCGCTGTCATCGGCGGCGGTGAGCCGGCCTCCGTCGCGCTGCACGGCTCCTGCGGTTTTGAGCAGGTCGGCCGCCTGACCGGCATGGGCTGGAAGGCCGGGCGCTGGCTCGACACGGTCTACATGCAGATGGGCTTGGGCGGTGGCACCGCGACCGCGCCTATCGCTTCCGGGAAGGACTGACGATCATGTCGCTATTCGAGCGCTATCTCTCGCTGTGGGTGGCCCTGTGCATCGTAATCGGGATCGGCCTCGGTCATTTGCTCCCCGGCGCCTTCGAGACGATCGCAGCGCTGGAGATCGCCAACGTCAACCTCGTGGTGGCGGGCCTGATCTGGCTGATGATTATTCCGATGCTGCTGCGGGTCGATTTCGGCGCGCTCCATAGCCTTCGGCAGCACTGGCGCGGCATCGGCGTCACCCTCGTAGTGAACTGGGCGATCAAGCCATTCTCTATGGCGCTGCTCGGCACGTTTTTCCTCGGCCATCTGTTCGCGCCGATGCTGCCTGAAAGGGCATCGGCGTCCTACATTGCCGGGCTGATCCTTCTGGCTGCCGCGCCGTGCACGGCGATGGTCTTCGTCTGGTCCAACCTCGTCGACGGTGAGCCGAACTACACCTTGAGCCAGGTCGCGCTGAACGACCTGATCATGGTCTTTGCCTTCGCGCCGCTGGTAGGTCTGCTGCTCGGCGTGGCATCGATCACCGTGCCGTGGAACACGCTGGCGCTGTCGGTCGGGCTCTACATCGTCGTCCCGGTGGTCATCTCGCAACTCCTCCGCCGAGCCCTCCTTCGCGGCGGTGAGAGGCGGCTCCAGCATTTCCTGTCCTCCATCGGCCCGATCAGCCTTGCCAGCCTGCTGCTGACGCTGGTGCTGCTGTTCGGCTTTCAGGGCGAGCAGATCATCCGGCAACCACTGGTGATCGCTCTGATTGCCGTGCCGATCCTGTTTCAGGTCTATCTTAATGCCGGCATCGCCTACTGGCTCAGCCGCCGTGTCGGCGTGGCTTGGTGCGTCGCCGGCCCTTCGGCGCTGATCGGTGCCTCCAATTTCTTTGAACTGGCCGTGGCCGCCGCCATCAGCCTCTTTGGCCTCAGTTCCGGCGCTGCTCTGGCAACAGTAGTGGGCGTGCTGGTCGAAGTGCCGGTGATGCTGTCGATCGTTGCCTTGGTGAAGCGGACCCAGCCTTGGTACGAGAAAGGTATTTCCGCATGAGACTGCGCGAACTGAGTGACCCTGATCATCTGCCTGCTTTGGACAAGGCCTTTGCGCTGGAGCGCCCCGCCGCCGGCCTTGGACCGGATCAACCGCCTCCGCGCATTTTGCTTCTCTATGGATCGCTGCGGCAGCGTTCATTCTCGCGCCTGGCAGTGGAAGAGGCCGCCCGTCTGCTGCAATTTTTCGGCGCGGAGACACGGATCTTCGATCCGAGCGACCTGCCACTGCCCGACCAGGTGGCGGGAGACGATCACCCGGCCGTGCATGAACTGCACGAGCACGCACTTTGGTCCGAGGGCATGGTCTGGTGCAGCCCGGAGCGGCACGGTCAGATCAGCGGCATTATGAAAACGCAAATCGATCATCTGCCGCTACAGATGCGCGGAATGCGGCCGACACAAGGGCGAACGCTCGCGGTCATGCAGGTCTCGGGTGGCTCGCAATCCTTCAACGCCGTCAATTCGCTGCGCCTGCTGGGCCGCTGGATGCGGATGTTCACGATTCCCAACCAGTCCTCGGTCGCGATGGCCTACAAGGAGTTCGACGATGGTGGCCGGATGCGGACGTCGAGCTATTACGAGCGGATCGTGGATGTCATGGAGGAACTGGTGCGCTTCACCGTGTTGATGCGGCCACATGCAGCGAAACTCGTTGATCGGTATTCGGAACGGAAAGAGGCTGGGACCCCATCGGCCCAAATCACGGATCATTCAGTGATCGCGATAGCTCCGCAATCGTGATCGCTTATAATAGACAGGAATGGCAGCTTTCAGGGGTAGGTGGCGCGCCCTTGAATGGCGGAAATGGGCGCACTTCCGCCGGGCCGCTCAACGAACCGAGGATGGTCGGTTCGGGCAGGAGCGGTCATTCAAGTCCGTTCTCCGGAACGCCTTGAGTTGGTCGGCACAAGCCCCAAGCCATTCTCACCCCCGTCCTCGCCGGCAAGCGTTCTACAGATGGCCAATGTGGCCATAGGAGAATGATCATGGAGATGCCTGAAACTGAATTCGTCCCCACCAAACGCCCGGTCTGGAATGC
>DASYHX010000485.1:0-8039 GCA_035998065.1 Pseudorhizobium sp. | reverse complement strand
AGCGCGGCGGAGGAGGGTCGACCATCGTGAAGATCACGAAGCCCTGACGAGCCGTCTTCGATGGCAACGTCTTCAACGCTTCGTGATCGCTCGGAACGCTGATGCAATCGTCCGGTTGGGGCCACGCACCAACTGGAGATTCCTATGAGCAATCACGAAGTAGATCCCACGCGCCGCCTGGTGCTGGGCGGCCTGTCGACGGGCGTCGCCGCCGCCGCTTTCTCTGGCACCGCGAACGCTCAGCAGTCCGCTGCCGCTCCGGCAGCGGAGCCGCTGCAGGATCCGACCACCAAATACCCGCAGCCACCCTTCCCCCGGCAATCGCAGGAATGGCCAGGACTGACCAGCCGCATGGATCCGGTTCCTGACCATGGTGAGGAAACCTACCGCGGGTCCGGACGCCTCACCGGGCGCAAGGCCTTGATCACCGGTGGTGACTCCGGGATCGGTCGCGCGGCCGCGATTGCGTATGCGCGCGAAGGCGCCGATGTCGCAATCGGCTACCTGGAACCGGAGGAGCCCGATGCGCAGGAGGTGCTCGAGCTGATCCGCGCGGAAGGCCGAAAAGCAGTCGCCCTTCCCGGCGACATCCGCAACGAGGCCTTCTGCAAGCAACTGGTAGCCGATGCCGTGGAGCAGCTTGGCGGGCTCGACATCCTCGTCAACAATGCTGCGCGCCAGCAGTCGGTTGACGCGCTTGAGGACCTGACGACAGAGCAACTCGACAACACTCTGAAGACGAATGTCTACGCGCTGTTCTGGATCACACAGGCGGCCCTCCCCCACCTGCAGCCAGGGTCGACGATCATCAACACCACGTCCGTCGTGGCTTATGATCCGCCCGAAAATTTGCTGGATTATTCAGCCACCAAGGCGGCGATCGAGAACTTCACGAAGGGTCTGGCCAAGCAGGTCGCAACGAAGGGAATCCGCGTCAATGGCGTGGCGCCCGGTCCGTTCTGGACGCCGCTGCAGCCAAGTGGTGGACAGCCGATCGATGCGCTGACCCAGTTCGGCTCTGACACGCCTCTTAGCCGTCCGGGCCAGCCGGCAGAACTTGCAGGCATCTACGTGTTGCTCGCGTCCCCCGGATCCAGCTATTCCACCGGCCAGATCTTCGGGGCGACCGGCGGCAGCGGCGGACCGTGATCTAAAGTAGGCCACAACAACAAAGCCCGCCGAGTGGCGGGCTTTGTTGTTCAAGCATCCGAAAAAACTTAGCGGCAGGCGGCGCAGAAGCGCTGGATACGCCGGCAAGCTTCCTCGAGCTGCTCCTCCGACGTTGCATAGGAGATGCGGAAGTTAGGGCCAAGACCAAAGGCCGAGCCATGCACAACGGCCACGCCTTCCGCTTCCAAAAGCTCGGAAACAAAGTCCTCGTCCGTTTCGATCACCTTGCCCGAAGGAGAGGTCTTGCCGATCAGCCCTTCGCACGACGGGTAGACATAGAAGGCGCCTTCCGGAACCGGGCACTTGATACCCTTGGCCTGGTTCAGCATGGAAACCACAAGGTCGCGGCGACCTTCGAAGATCTTCTTGTTCTTCGCGACGAAGTCCTGCGGCCCGTTCAGAGCCTCGACCGCCGCCCATTGCGCGATCGACGAGGCACCCGAGGTCTGCTGACCCTGGATCATGTCCATGGCCTTGATCAGCTCGATCGGGCCGGCCGCATAGCCGATGCGCCATCCGGTCATCGCATAGGCCTTGGAAACACCGTTCATCGTCAGCGTCCGGTCGTAAAGCTTCGGCTCGACCTCGACCGGGGTCACGAATTTGAAGTCCCCGAAGGTCAGGTGCTCGTACATGTCGTCGGTCAAGATCCAGACCTGCGGATGCTTCAGCAGAACGTCCGTCAGCGCCTTCAGTTCGTCATGGCTGTAAGCAGCGCCAGTCGGGTTCGACGGCGAATTGAAAATGAACCACTTCGTCTTCGGCGTAATGACGCTTTCCAGCTCCTCTGCCGTCAGCTTGAAGTTGTTCTCCTGCTTCGTCGAGACGAAGACCGGAGTGCCGCCGCAGAGCGCCACCATCTCGGGATAGGATACCCAGTAGGGCGCTGGTATGACGACTTCATCCCCTGCGTTGAGCGTGGCCATGAAGGCGTTGAAAAGAATCTGCTTTCCGCCGGTGCCGACGATCGTCTGCTCCGGCTTGTAGTCCAGGCCGTTCTCGCGCTTGAACTTGGCAGCGATGGCCTTGCGCAGTTCGGGGATCCCCGCGACCGGCGTGTACTTCGTCTCGCCGCGATTGATCGCCTCGATAGCTGCCTTCTTGACGTTGTCCGGCGTGTCGAAATCCGGCTCTCCGGCGCCAAGCCCGATCACGTCGCGACCCTTTGCTTTCAGGTCCCGTGCTTTCTGGGAGACGGCGATGGTAGCGGATGGCTTTACGCGGGAAAGTGCGTCGGCAAGGAAGGCCATGATATCGGGTCCTGAAGGGTCTTGTTGAACAAGGCGAAACCGCGCGCCGATCCCGCCTCAGGCTGTATGTCGAATGTATCTGGGGGATTCAAGCCGAAAGCGCAGATTGATCGATGTCTTGCCTATTCCCGCGTGAGAAGCTTCACGCATTACCCGTAGGCGATCCAAATCTCACCGCCTCAAATCCGCCCTTCTTGCAGCGTCTTCTGCTCACAGGTGCACATACCTGGAGGCGGATGATGTTCATCGACGACCAGAGGAAGACGGGTGGACCCCCACTGTTGAGCTCGCCCTTTCTACTCGCCTTGGTCGCCCTGATCGGGTGTGGCCTCATGTTGCTTGCCGTGATCAAGCCATCCCAGGTTCAGACCGTCTCCGCATCTCCCTTCCCGTCGGTAACCGCGCTCCATGTAGCAACGTTGTTCTCCGATCCCCGGATCGTTTTTGGCCTGCTTCTGGGCGGCTTCGTCTTGATGGCGGGTGGATGTTTTGTCCTCTCGCGGCGCAGCCTGCGGGACGCGGTCAAGGCAGCATCTCGGCACCGGTAACCCACATCCACGGCGGGGCGGTACCACCACGGTCTCTCCGCCCTTGTAGCTGCAGAACGTGCCTGCTATGGCCCGAAGTTCTTCGCTGCTTGTTCGGCAGCTTCTGCGTCGGAACCACTTATGACTCGAATCCGGGCGAACCTCGTTCTTCTGCTTGCTGCCGCGATATGGGGCGGCGGTTTCGTTGCTCAATCGACGGCGATGGATAAGATAGGCCCGTTTTGGTTCGTGGGTTTGCGCTTTGCGATCGCGTCCATCGCAGTCCTCCCCTTCGTGCTGCTCGAAGCTCGCAAGTCTGCGGCGCCTGTCAGTTCCAAAGGCTGGCTCTCGTTCGGGTTCGTCGGCCTTGCCCTTTTCGGTGGTGCCATCACGCAGCAGATCGGGCTCCTGACCACAACCGTCACCAATTCAAGCTTCCTGACCGGTCTTTACGTGGTCTTCGTGCCCGTCATTTCGGTCTTCGCGCTGCGCCGCTACCCGCACTGGATCGTATGGCCTGCCGCATGTATGTCTCTGACCGGCATCTTCCTGTTGAGCGGCGGACAGTTTGACAACCTCACCCGCGGTGACGTGCTCAGCATCGTCTGCGCCTTCTTCTGGGCCATCCAGATCATACTCGCAGGTCTCTTCGTCACCTCGACTGGGCGACCACTCGCCCTGTCGCTCACCCAGTTTGCAGTTTGCTCCCTCTGCTGCCTGCTGATTGCCCCGTTCGTTGAGGAGATCAGCCTCGAGGCCATCCTGTCTGCAGGTCGCGAAATCCTCTACGTCGGTATCGTCTCCTCAGGTCTCGCTTTTGTCCTGCAGGTTATTGGCCAGCGGTACACAACCGCGCCGCAGGCTGCGATCTTTCTGTCGAGCGAAGCTCTCTTCGGCGGGCTCCTTGGAGCACTGCTCCTGGGCGAGATGCTGCCCGCCTCCGGATACATCGGATGTGCCATCATCTTCTCAGCGATGCTGGTTGTTGAACTTGTGCCGGAATTCACCCGCCGCAAGTCAAGTCTTGGCACAACTTGAACCAGGCGGAAGAATTACTTCCTGCTGCGCCGCGGATCAGGCAAGGCCATAACGCTACGAAGTTGATACTTCAAACAATATTCATCTAGCGCTGAAGAACGCGCGTCCTGTCTTGTGTATCCATAGAGCGAAATAAGGTCCGCCTTGCGAGCGCAAAACTTTTTCTTGCCAATTCACGATAAACGCAGCAATCTGTCCGCGTTCGGGCAATTTAC
Organism: Pseudorhizobium sp.; assembly: GCA_035998065.1. GTDB lineage: Bacteria > Pseudomonadota > Alphaproteobacteria > Rhizobiales > Rhizobiaceae > Neorhizobium. The sequence goes on along the minus strand of DASYHX010000485.1, from coordinate 3,839 downwards.
GAGCATGGGAAGACCTATAAAAATGCGCTCCGGAGGCGTCAAAACTTCGGGCGGGACTTGGAGGTTGGGATCTTCCGACGTTCATGCACCGCGGTAACGACAGGGCCCCTTTCTTAAAGCTGCCTGCCACCCGCCCCTCGGGGCGTCATTCTGATGCTGTCCGGCGCTGAACACGGACAGAAGGAAAAGGACCTGCTGCATGGCCGAAACTGGCACTGTAAAATTCTTCAACACGGACAAGGGCTTTGGCTTCATCAAACCAGACAATGGTGGTGCCGACATCTTTGTTCACATCTCTGCCGTACAGGCTTCCGGCCTGTCTGGCTTATCTGAAAATCAAAAAGTGAGCTTCGACACGGAACCGGATCGTCGCGGCAAAGGCCCGAAGGCTGTCAATTTGCAGATCTCCGGCTAAGCCAAGGGAAGGCTTTTCTATTCGAGTTGAAGCCCGGCAGCCATGCCGGGTTTTTTTATGTCGGGCGGTTCTGAAGGAAGGGATTCGTCCTGCGCTCCTCGCCAATCCGTCCGCCTGGACCATGCCCGCAGAGGAAGCCAACATCATCGCCCAGCGGAAGCACCTTGTCGTGGATTGACGCCAGTAGCTGTTCGTGGCTTCCCCCCGGAAGATCCGTTCGGCCAATCGATCCGTTGAACAAGACGTCGCCCAGATGAGCGAAGCCGGCTTCGCGGTTGAAGTAGATAACATGGCCAGGTGCATGGCCTGGGCAATGGAAGACTTCGAAAACATGACCGTCGAAGGAAACCTGGTCGCCTTCCGCCAGAAACCGGTCTGGGCTGAGATTGCGCACGGCCATTGGGACGCCGAACATTTGCGCCTGTGCCTCAAGCCCTTGCAGCAGTGGAAGATCATCCTCGTGTGGACCGACAACCGCGATGTCCAAGGCCTGTCGCAACTCGTCGGCTCCGCCCGCATGGTCGATGTGTCCATGCGTGAGCCAGATCTCCTTGATCTTCAAGCCATTTCTCGTGATCGCATCGAGGATGTTCGGAACATCTCCTCCGGGATCAACGACAACGCCGATCTTGCTGTCTTCATCGAATAGAAGAGTGCAATTCTGCTGGAAAGGTGTCACCGGGACTATGCCGGCCTGAAGTCTGCCCATCTCTAACTCCCGCTTCTTGGGCTGACCTATAGCGGCATCAGACGGTAAGACAAGGCTATTGCAGGGACGCTAAGTAGGTGGATTCCGCCGACACAGGTGGCGCCATCGAAACAGTTGTCAGAAGTATGGCCGCCACAAGCACCTTCGCTGTGAGCACACCAATGAAGACGGGACGCAGCGGATGCTGCTGCGCTCTGCTGTCCGAACCGATGATTGCAGGCTCCTCAGGAAACGAGATTGCGGCCATGGTATTCTCCTGTCTGTTTGGCGACGGCAACGGCTAAGGCGACGAGTTGGTTCCGAAGCAACCTCCTCTTTGCCACCGCTTTTATGCCTGACAGAACACCTTGGCGGCCTCGGCGCCCGACACCGTCACCCGGCTGACGCAACAACGATCAGACGAGGAGGTAGCGCGGCTTTTAGACGCCCTAAATTGACGGCCGGTGGACCTAAGCGAGCCGGAAGAAGGCCCTCCGTCGCACAAATTTGCTGTTGATTGTTCCTGCCGTTCGCGCTTTATCGACCTGAGCCCAAGAGCAAAAGAGCCGCAAGCGGATCTCCCGCAGAAGCCAAGAGGCGAAAGGAAGAAGGTGTGTCACGCGCACCGGCAGCAAGAGCTGCCAGAAAGATGCAGCCGGAGTTGCCGGCGGTGGACGAGGCGCTGATCGACTTCGAGACCATCGAACTCCTGTTCTTCGCATATCGAGACTTCGTCTCCGACCCTGATGCCATCTTGGCCAAGATCGGCATGGGACGTGCTCATCACCGTGTCGTCTACTTCGTCTCGCGTCATCCCGGCCTGATGGTGACGGATCTCCTCGACCTTTTGCAGATCACCAAGCAGAGCTTGGCGCGGGTGCTCAAACAACTGATTGAAATGGGCTATATTCGCCAAATGGCTGGTGCGAAAGACCGGCGGCAGCGGCGCCTCTACCCCACGCTGGCAGGTCGTGAACTTGCACTAGCCTTGTCGGAGCCACAGTCACGGCGCATCAGCCGCGCGATGCAGTCACTCGACTCGGACGGGCGGGCGGCTGTGTGGAAATTCCTGCGGGACATGCGGGGACGCGACCCTGCTCTCCCGCCCGTTGAAAGCGAGTTGGAGTGATGACAGCAATTCTGTCCGATGACGCGGCCCACCTCCTAGTTGTGGACGACGATACCCGCATCCGGGATTTGCTGAGCCGGTACCTCACTGAGCAAGGGTTTCGTATCACGGTATCCGCAGACGCCGCTGACGCACGCCGCAAATTGAGCGGGCTGAAGTTCGACCTAATTATCCTGGACGTCATGATGCCCGGCGAGTCGGGGCTATCGCTGACGGAAGCGCTCAGCAAGACCAAGACGACCCCGGTGATCCTGCTGACAGCAAAGTCGGAAGCCGATTCCCGCATCGCCGGTCTGGAGGCGGGCGCCGATGACTATCTCTCCAAACCGTTCGATCCCCGCGAGCTGGTCCTGCGCATCAACAACATTCTGCGGCGCAGCGCTTCGGCAGAGGGGCCGAAGATCGAGCAGGTAATGTTCGGACCTTATACCTTTTCCATTCCGCGAAAGGAGCTCCGGAGGGCTGCCGAACAGATCCGTCTGACCGACCGCGAGCAGGAGATTATGCTACTGTTTGCCCTGCGCGCAGGCGACACGATTCCGCGCCATGAACTGATTGGCGATGACGCAGAGGTGGGCGAACGGACGATCGATGTGCAGATCAACCGTCTGAGGCGCAAGATCGAGGAGGATCCCGCTAACCCCGTTTACTTGCAGACGGTCCGCGGCATCGGCTACCGATTGAGCACAGAGTGATGGCACGGATGCCGGAGGAGCAGGAGCGGTGGTGTTGTTCGACACCTTGAAGCGAGACATCGGCAGGTTCCGCATGCCGGGCGCGGCCGCATCCGGTCGACGCCTCAAGCGCATACTGCCGACGCGGCTCTACACGCGCTCAGTCCTGATCGTCATCATCCCCATGATCTTGCTGCAGACGGTGGTTGCGGCTGTCTTCATGGAGCGGCACTGGCGCATGGTGACCGAAAGGCTCTCGGAGGGTGTGACCCGAGACATCGCTGCGATTATCGAGATGATCGAGCAGTTTCCGAATGACGGCGACTACAGCCGGGTGAGCCGGATCGCCGCGGAGCAACTGGATCTCAACATCCTCATAGAGCCGCCGGGCCCACTGCCGCCGCCTCGCCCCAAGCCCTTCTTCTCCATTCTGGACAGTATCCTGGCCGACCAGATCAGGAACCAGATCCAGCGCCCGTTTTGGATAGATACAGTAGGCGACAGCCGGCTCGTCGAGATTCGTATCAACCTCGACGAAAACGTACTGAGGGTCTTTACCCGTAGAAGCCAGACCTATGCCTCCAACACTCATATCTTCCTCGTCTGGATGGCCGGCACTGCCCTCGCCCTGACCGCAATCTCCGTCCTTTTCCTCCGCGGTCAGATCCGGCCTATCCTGATGCTTGCTCAAGCAGCGGAAGCCTTTGGCAAGGGGCAGCGGATGCCCGAATTTACCCCCAGAGGGGCGGACGAGATTCGCCTTGCGGGCTCAGCCTTCATCCTGATGCGCGAACGGATCGAGCGTCAGATCGAGCAGCGCACCGCCATGCTGTCGGGTGTCAGCCACGACCTGCGTACGATCCTGACCCGTTTCAAGTTGCAGCTCGCTCTCGCGGGTGACCGTCCGGAACTTCATGGCATGACAGAGGACGT
>DASYHX010000471.1:0-3822 GCA_035998065.1 Pseudorhizobium sp. | reverse complement strand
GTCGGCAGCGGAAAGCTCGGGAAGCGTGGTCATTCGGGTCCGTTCCGTTGGGTCCGTCAATCGGCCGCGGCGAATCAGCCACGGCGCGTCGGCGCAGAGCATGGGTTTTGCCGTCAGGGGCGTCAACCGACAGGCCCGGCGGGTAGTGTCTCAGTTTGAAATTTGAGGCCGGGGCAGCCCCTTCTCGCGCGAGGCGGTAGCCTCCTATATGCTTGGCGGAAAGCATGGAGGCGAAATGAGCGACCACTACGAGGAACTGTTAGATCAGGTCGAGGTCCTGCGCGACAGGTTCAGGGAGCAACTCGCTCTGCGGGATGCAGGGAAAGTTATTTTCATCGCTCCTGTCGGGTTCACCCTGGATGAATGGGTTGAGACGCTAAAGAGTGAGGTCTCTCGGCTGACCGATATTCTAGTGAAAGCGGGGCGGAACTGATGCCGACAGGACCTAAAGGCGAGAAGCGCCCCGCCGACGTAATCGGCAACGCCGTCCGCGTCATGCGGATTGCGACGGGCGAGGAAGAAGACACCGCGCCGGCCGACGCCGGCAAGGACAAGGCGGCACAAGAGATGGGCCGCAAGGGCGGCGCCGCTCGGGCGAAGAATATGACGCCCGAGCGGAGGGCCGAGATCGCACGGAAGGCGGCCGCTAAGCGTTGGGAGAAGCAGTCATAGTCCTGTATCGTCGCCATCTTCAAAATCGAAGCTGCCACTCTGATCGTACCTCGGATGACGTTTATCCAGCTTTCTCTTGAAGTCTGTATAGTCATCACTCAGAGACATTATCGTGGTGACCGACGCCAGATGCTCTCTCAGCTTTGGGTGGCCGAATTCCGGAGTGAGTTTCTGAGTAAGATTCCCCTTGCGACGACCAGAGGGGAGCTTAGGAGCCGATTTCTTTAGCTCCTCCAAAACCCCCGGCGCTATGCGCTTGTAAATTATGTCATTGGTTAGATGGCCAAAATATTGAGGGCGCTTCACGGTTTCATGGGGATACTGCAGCCCTCTGAGCCTGAACATCTCCTCGTAGAATTCGTCCGGAAACGTTTTAATCCACGGTTGAAGTTCTTTTGCGATGAAGGCTTCAAGTATTTTCGCGAGCGCATCACTGGCTCTTTCGCGCTGGTATCCAGTCGCCTCATCGACAAGTGCGATGATGCCTAGCCGTGCGAATGAACGAATTAGCATGTCCGCAAACTGGGCGTACCGCCTCTCCTGCTCCGTCTGCAACGCGCCAGCGTCACGGGCACGCAAGAGAACTTCGCACAGCTCTTGGAGGATTATCGCTTCAAACCCGGAGCTAGGAGCGTTGCCCCTCGGCGAAGCGCCTGTGAAGAGGATCGGGGTTGATATGGCCACAGCTAAGTCATTGTCGAGAAAGGGTTTGATGGCTCTGTGCTCGCTAATTCGCTGCGCTCCTTGGCCACGACCTTTCATGCCAATGGCAGCGGTCATTCCTCGGCCGGAAATCACTCGACGCCCGTCATCGAGAATGAAGCACGGAAGCTCGACGTCGGCGATCTTGATTAAACCGCGGTGGGTAACGGTCGGATAATCAGGATGTCCTTCCTCCTGCTTCGGCCCCCATCTTGCCTCGGCAGCTTTGCGCGCAGCAGCTTTGCGCTGCTCAGGCGTGAGCGCCTTTGCTCTTGCTCGGCCACCCGCCGCTCGACCGTGTTCATTCTTTTCACTCATGCAAGCACCTCTCTTTTCGATGCTTGCATTATAGCGCGGTTGGGCCATGATGCAAGCATCTGACATAGGGTGCTTACATCATGCTTGACACTAAGCAAAAAAGTTCACATATTAAAGGCATGAACAAGCTGCCCCTCAAAACCCGCGTCCAAATCCTCTCCATGCTCTGCGAGGGATCGTCCATGCGGTCGATCTCCCGCATCTGCGATGTGTCGATCAACACAGTGTCGAAGCTGCTGGTCGATGCCGGCAAGTTCGCCGCCGCCTTCCATGACGAAAAGGTTCAGGGCGTCACCGCTCAGCGCATCCAGTGCGACGAGATTTGGTCGTTCACCTATGCCAAGCAGAAGAACGTGAAGACGGCTACGGCCGCACCTGAGGAAGCTGGCGACACATGGACGTGGACCGCGCTTGACGCGGACAGCAAGCTGATCGTTTCCTACCTCGTCGGCGGGCGCGACAGCGAGTATGCGATGGCCTTCATGGATGATGTGGCGAAGCGTCTTGCCAACCGCGTCCAACTCACCACGGACGGCCACCGTGCCTACCTCGAAGCAGTCGAGGAAGCATTCGGGGCTGATGTGGACTACGCCATGCTGGTGAAGCTGTACGGCAATGCGCCGGAAGGGCCGCAGCGCCGCTACAGCCCCGCCGAGTGCATCGGCGCCCGCAAAGATCGTATCGAAGGCAACCCCGATCAGGCGCACGTCTCCACGTCCTACGTCGAGCGTCAAAACCTCACCATGCGGATGCAGATGCGCCGGTTCACCCGACTGACGAATGCGTTCTCAAAGAAGTTCGAGAACCACATGCACATGGTTGCGCTCTATACGGTCTGGTACAACTTCATCCGGATCCACAAGACGCTGCGCATGTCGCCCGCAATGGCAGCGGGAATCAGCGACACGCTTTGGACGATGGAGCAGTTTGCGGAGGCAATGGATGCCGTTGCGCCAAAGCCGGGGCGTCGTGGCCCCTACAAGAAACGCGCTTCTTAAGCCGCCTCCTTCTCGTAGTCAGGAAGCGCCTCGCAGAGGCGTTCTGCGGCGACTCTGAGTTCTTCCGGCTTCACCTCTTGGCGAAAATTCTTTGCCATGGTCTGGCGGATAAATTCCTCAGTCGCCTTCAGGTTCTGTTCCGTTTTCGCCATTTTCTTTCTCCTGTTCCAACTCGTCCCACGTGCGGTCAGTCAGCAAATCCGCGAAGTCTTTGATCCAATATTTCCCACGCAATTTTTCTGCGTTGCGGAAGTCCCGGAATCCTTCGTGAACCTCGATGATGGCGATCAGGGCTTTCGCAACATCGTCTCTTCGAATCAGAGCGCCCGCAGGAAAGTTCCCCTCTACGAATTTTTTCGTGTCTCGGACCGTGTCCAGCCAGCTATTTTTGCTGCCTTCAAAAAATGCGACTACGCCAACATCGGTCATACGCTGTTCCGCTTCGAGCGTAAGAGCCATCAGCCAATTTCCTGTGCCGTGAGTAGGGCGATACCGATTCCCCATGCGAAGGCGACGAGAAGGATGATGACAGCAGCGTCAGCCATACATTCGTTTGGTAACCACTTTCCCAACACGCCCAGGCTGGCCGAAAGCAAGGCAATCGCCAAGCCCGCAAACGCTACCCATGCCCTTTTCTGATAGCGCGGCCGCACCGTTCTCTGTTCTTGAGGCTGGAATGTTCCGAAGCTCGCAGCCAGACTGCCGAGGTAAACGAGGATGAGACCGGCTAGAGCCGTCGCCGCCGTAACTGTCTCGCCAGAAGCAGCCACACCATCCATTCGCGCCATCCCCTCCCATCGGCGAACATCAGGCTCCGATAACAGCTCATAAAGCGCAACCGTTAAATTTCAAACTGAGACACTACCGCCCGGCGACACGCAAGCGTGCGTACGACGCCCCACCTGTTAGGCAAATGACAACCATGATTTGCTCAAATGACGCCGATTGCGCCCGGTGAGGCGCTTTGCGGGCGTGGGCGAAAAGGCCGACAGCCCGGGTTCTGAAAGGATCCGATCATGAACCGCATGCTGCAGACGGTCCGCCTTCTCGCCGCCTACGCGGCGATCGCCCTCGGCCTCACGCTCGCGGCACCCGCCGCCGCGCAGCAGCAGTCGAGCTACACCGTCGACGA
>DASYHX010000362.1:0-5534 GCA_035998065.1 Pseudorhizobium sp. | reverse complement strand
GTAGACCCATCCTGCATGTTTGGGCGGCTCCGGAACGGTGACATCGGCCCCTACCCAGATCGTAAAGAAATCGACCGCGGCTACCTTCGAGGGCGTGGGCTTGAGATTGCCTGGGCATGCTCGAAGGTGGATGTCTTCTTTGCGCATGTTCAGGGGGCGGCGCGCCTCCGTTACCCTGACGGATCTTTGAAGCGCATTACTTACGCCGCCAAGGCTGGTCATCCGTTCTCCGCTATCGGCAAGCTTCTTGTTAGCCGCGGAGAGATTGATCCCGCGGCAGTGTCGATGCAATCCATTCGCACTTGGCTTGCGGAGAATCCGGCTAAGGTGGATGAGGTGTTGTGGCATAACCGGTCCTACATCTTCTTCCGTGAGGCTGAGGTTGCGGATCCGAAGCTTGGACCAATAGCCGCAGCCAAAGTTCCGCTGCTGCCGGGACGCTCCCTTGCTGTGGACCGGTTGATACACACCTTTGGCTTTCCCTTCTTTGTTCATGCCCCGACCCTCACGCATCTGGACGGAGGACGTCCGTTTTGCCGGACGCTGTTGGCGCTGGATACAGGTAGCGCCATTGTAGGCCCCGCGCGCGGCGACATCTTTACGGGGTCTGGAGCAGGTGCCGGAGATTTGGCGGGCACCATCCGACATGAGGCGGATTTCTACATCCTGATCCCCAGGACAGTGTCCGAGAGGTTCGGGAGATGACCGGCGAGCGCAAACTCAGCTCGGAAGAGCGCATCCTCTGGGGGAAGGTGGCAAAGTCGACGCGGGCGATGCCTGGGCGCGCAGGCGAGGCGCGCCAGCTGGAGGAAGAGATCGCTGCAATGATGGCGGCGGAAGATGCGGCCCTGCAAAAGCCCACACCCGCCGAGAATCAAGGCGCCGTGGAAGCGTCAGCTCCAAAGAAGCCACGGCGGCCGGCAGGAAGCCATCAGCCGTTGGAAAAGCCAGTCCATCGCAAGCTCGCAAAAGGCCGGCTGGAGATCGAGGCGCGCCTCGATCTCCACGGCTCTATCAGGCGGAAGCGCACGATCTTCTTCTCGACTTCCTCTTCCGCGCCCATGACCGCGGCCTGCGGCACGTTCTGGTGATCACGGGTAAGGGCAGCTCGATGGGAAGCGACGGTGCCCTTCGCCGTGCCGTGCCGCTCTGGTTCTCCAAGCCGGAGTTCCGCTTTCTGATCTCGTCATACGAATGGGCAGCCCGTCATCACGGCGGGGAAGGCGCGCTTTATGTCCGGCTGAGTCGCCCGCGGAGGCACGGATGACCCCCTTCGGCCAGGCGCTTCGTGAGCTGCGCGACAGTAAGGGAGTAACGCAACGCGATCTTGCCTCCGCCATAGGTGTTTCTCCGGCCTATCTTTCGGCGCTTGAGCACGGCAAGCGGGGCAAGCCGAGCTTTGACCTACTGCAGCGGATTGCGGGATACTTCAACATCATCTGGGATGAAGCAGATGAGCTGTTCATGACCGCTGAGGCCTCGCACCCGCGAGTGGTTCTGGACACTGTCGGATTACCCGCAGCCTATACAGCGCTTGCTAACCGCCTGGCGCGCCAGATTCGCTCTTTGTCGCCCGACATGGTACGAGAATTAGATGAGCTTCTAGACAAAGCTCGTCATCAGCCTTGAATGGCGGCAAAATCCCCTGTTTTCGGGCGCCGCAGCGACGCTAGAGCTTTAGAAACCGCCCTAAACTCCCTATATCTGGAAGCGGACACGCGGGTGATTCGCATCTTTGATGCAACCCGCCGACGGACAACTGGAAAGATCATTGATGACCGACACACCCGTGAACGAAAACGGCGCGAGTGCAGAATATGGCGCAGACTCCATCAAGGTTCTGAAGGGACTCGATGCGGTCCGTAAGAGGCCAGGCATGTACATCGGGGATACCGATGACGGTTCCGGTCTCCATCACATGGTCTACGAAGTCGTGGATAATGCGATCGACGAGGCGCTGGCTGGCCATGCCGATCTCGTCACGGTGACGCTCAATCCGGACGGCTCCGTTTCGGTAACGGACAACGGCCGCGGTATCCCGACCGACATCCATACCGGCGAGGGCGTTTCGGCGGCGGAAGTCATCATGACGCAGCTGCATGCGGGCGGTAAGTTCGACCAGAATTCCTACAAGGTCTCTGGTGGCCTTCATGGTGTCGGCGTCTCCGTTGTCAACGCGCTGTCCGTATGGCTCAAGCTGCGCATCCGCCGCAACGGCAAGATTCACGAGATCTCTTTCACGCATGGAGTCGCTGATGCACCGCTCAAGGTCGTAGGTGAATACGAGGGACGGTCGGGAACCGAGGTGACCTTCCTGGCGAGCACCGAAACTTTCACGATGACGGAGTTCGATTATGGTACTCTGGAACATCGTCTACGTGAACTCGCCTTCCTCAATTCCGGCGTTAGAATCCGGCTAACGGACAAGCGCAAGCCTGATATTCGAGAGGAGGAGATGCTCTACGACGGCGGCCTTGAAGCCTTCGTCCGTTACCTCGACCGCTCGAAGAAGCCGCTGGTCGACAAACCGGTCGCGATCCGAGGCGAAAAGGACGGCATCACAGTGGAAGTTGCGCTGTGGTGGAACGACAGCTATCACGAAAACGTCCTCTGCTTCACCAACAACATCCCGCAGCGCGATGGCGGCACGCATATGGCCGGCTTCCGTGGTGCGCTCACTCGCCAGGTCACCTCCTATGCCGACAGTTCCGGCATCACTAAAAAGGAAAAGGTGACGCTGACCGGCGAAGACTGCCGCGAAGGCCTGACCGCTGTCCTGTCTGTGAAGGTTCCAGATCCCAAGTTCTCGTCTCAGACGAAAGACAAGCTGGTTTCTTCTGAGGTTCGGCCGGTGGTCGAAAGTCTCGTCAACGAGGCGCTCAGCACTTGGTTTGAGGAGCACCCGACGGAAGCGAAGGTGCTTGTCGGCAAGGTGGTGGAAGCCGCCGTTGCCCGCGAAGCCGCTCGCCGCGCGCGCGAACTCACCCGCCGCAAGGGCGCCCTCGACATCGCCTCACTGCCCGGCAAGCTTGCCGACTGCTCCGAACGGGATCCGACAAAGTCCGAGCTCTTCCTCGTCGAGGGCGATTCCGCTGGCGGATCCGCAAAGCAGGGCCGTTCGCGCGAAACGCAGGCGATCCTGCCGCTGCGCGGCAAGATCCTCAATGTCGAGCGGGCGCGCTTTGACAAGATGCTGTCCAGCCAGGAGATCGGCACGCTGATCACCGCACTGGGCACTTCGATCGGCAAGGACGAGTTCAACGCCGAAAAGCTGCGCTACCACAAGATCATCATCATGACGGATGCCGATGTCGACGGCGCCCACATCCGGACACTGCTGCTCACCTTCTTCTTCCGGCAGATGCCGGAGCTGATCGAGCGTGGCCACGTCTATATCGCCCAGCCGCCGCTCTACAAGGTCACGCGCGGAAAGTCCGTCCAGTACCTCAAGGATCAGAAGGCTTTTGAAGAATACCTGATCACCAGTGGCCTTGAGGAAACGAGCCTAACGCTCGGTTCAGGCGAAGTCCGCACCGGTCAGGATCTGCGCGAGGTCATTCACGACGCAACTCGGTTGCGCAATATGCTCGACGGTCTGCACTCCCGCTACAACCGGACGGTCGTGGAGCAGGCGGCGATTGCCGGGGCGCTTAACCCGGATCTGACTGACAATCCGGAGCGGGCGCAGCAGACCGCCGCCGAAGTCGCGCGACGTCTCGACGTCATCGCCGAGGAAACCGAACGCGGCTGGAGCGGACACGTCACGGATGAAGGTGGCCTCCGCTTCGAGCGCATGGTGCGCGGGGTCAAGGAAGTTGCAGTCCTCGATGTGGCGCTGATCGGATCCGCCGATGCACGCCACATCGATCAGATGACGGCGCGCCTCAATGAGATTTATGGAACCCCGCCGGTCCTGAGGCGCAAGGAAGAAGATCGAGAGATCGCTGGTCCGCTTGCTCTTCTGGATGCAATCTTCGCCGCCGGCCGCAAGGGCATCTCGATGCAGCGTTATAAAGGCCTTGGCGAGATGAACGCCGAGCAGTTGTGGGAAACCACGCTCGATCCGAATGTTCGTTCTCTGCTGCAGGTCAAGGTCAACGATGCGACCGATGCCGACGGTCTCTTCTCCCGCCTGATGGGCGATGAGGTCGAGCCACGCCGCGAATTCATTCAGGACAACGCGCTGAGCGTCGCCAACCTCGACATTTAACCGATAGTTTCACGTGAATCGCCGTTAACGATGATTCACGTGAAACGCTATTCTTCGCCGGCAAACCACCCCTCAAACGCTACCTCGGCGAGCGGCTTTCGCTCGCTCGGGACTTCGCGCGCCCGCAGATCTTCCGGCAGCGTCTCCTTCGGCGCAATCTTCCCGATCACGCAGGCCGCTTCCACACGGAATCCCTCCGGTATCCGCAGCGCCTCTACCGCCTTTTCCCGATCCATCCCCTCCATGCCATGAGCATAATACCCGAGCTTCATCGCTTGGGTTGCGATGGAGAACCAGGAAGATCCGGTATCGAAGGAGTGGGTGTAGGCCGGCCTTTTCTCTCCGTCCTTCGAAAGCCTGTAGGTCCGCGACACGAAAATGATCAAAGCGGACGCGTTTCTCGCCCACCGCTGATTTCCTGGAGACAGAATATCGAGCAGAACCGGCCAGTGCTCGGTCTCGCGCAGGGCATAGATGAAGCGCCACGGCTGATTGTTTCCGGAGGAGGGCGCCCAGTGTCCGGCGTCCAGGATGGTCAGCAGCGTCTCTTTTGAGATCGCTTCGCCGGTGAAAGCGCGGGGAGACCATCGATCGAGGAAGAAGGCGTCTATCAGATGCTCGGAATGGCGGTTGTTGCTGTGGGTCATCAGGCTACTGGCTCCACGGAATGAGGTCCCACGAAGCATAGGACGGGGGGCGGACAACGCAATGCCGTGTGCGTACGAGGGGATGACAACGCATCTGCCATCCGGCATAAGGCGGTTGTCAGACAAGTGGAGGCATAGTCGTGAAGCTTATGCGTGTTGGCCAGCCGGGCCAGGAAAAGCCGGCAATCCTGGATTCAGATGGAAAGGTGCGGGACCTCTCCCAGCATGTCGCCGACATCGGCGGCGCAGCCATCTCGCCGGAAGGACTCAAGAAGATCGCAGCGCTTGATCTGCAAAGCCTGCCCGACATCGCAGTGGACCGGATCGGCGCCTGCGTTGCTGGCACCGGCAAGTTCATCTGCATCGGCCTCAATTTTTCCGATCACGCTGCCGAAACCGGCGCAACCGTCCCGCCAGAGCCGGTGATCTTCATGAAGGCGACGTCCGCTATCTGCGGCCCCAACGACAACGTGATCATTCCGCGCGGCTCGGAGAAGACGGACTGGGAGGTTGAGCTCGGCGTCGTGATCGGCAAGACGGCCAAATACGTCTCGGAAGCCGAAGCGATGGACTACGTCGCCGGCTACTGCGTATCCCACGATGTTTCCGAGCGAGGCTTCCAGACGGAGCGCGCCGGTCAGTGGACCAAAGGCAAGTCCTGCGACACCTTCGGCCCG
>DASYHX010000284.1:0-17926 GCA_035998065.1 Pseudorhizobium sp. | reverse complement strand
TGAAGCGTCCTGCGGCCTGCTCGATGACGTGCGCCGTCTTGAACAGTGTTTCCTCCTCGAACGGCTTGCCGATCAGCTGCAGGCCGAGCGGAAGGCCTCGGTGGTCAAGACCAGCAGGAACGGCGATGCCGGGCAGACCCGCCATGTTCACCGTCACGGTGAAGATGTCATTGAGGTACATCTTCACCGGATCGGCCGCAAAGGCCTCGTCAGCGACGCCGAAGGCAGAGGATGGGGTGGCGGGGGTCAGAATCGCATCGACCCCTGCATCGAAGACTTGCTCGAAATCGCGCTTGATCAGCGTGCGGACCTTCTGCGCCTGCAGATAATAGGCATCGTAATAGCCGGCCGAGAGGACATAGGTGCCGATCATGATGCGGCGCTTGACCTCCTGGCCGAAGCCGGCGGCGCGGCTCTTCTCGTACATGTCGACAATGTCGCTACCGTCCACGCGCAGGCCGTAGCGAACTCCGTCGTAGCGCGCGAGGTTGGACGAGGCTTCTGCCGGAGCGACAATGTAGTAGGCAGGCAAAGCGTATTTCGTATGCGGCAGGCTGATGTCGATAATCTCGGCACCCGCGTCCTTCAGCCAGGCAACACCCTGCTGCCAAAGAGCTTCGATTTCTTCAGGCATACCATCGATCCGATACTCTTTCGGAATGCCGATCCTCATGCCCTTCACTGACTGTCCAAGCGAGGTCTGGTAATCCGGAACCGGCAGATCGACCGAGGTGGTATCCTTAGCGTCGACGCTTGCCATCGACTTCAACAGGATTGCAGCGTCGCGGACGTCGCGGGCGATCGGGCCGGCCTGGTCAAGCGACGATGCGAAGGCGACGACACCCCAGCGCGAGCAGCGGCCATAAGTGGGCTTGATACCGACGGTACCGGTGAAGGCTGCAGGCTGGCGGATGGAACCACCTGTGTCGGTCGCGGTGGCCCCGGCGCAAAGCTGCGCAGCAACGGCTGCGGCCGAGCCGCCGGAGGACCCGCCCGGCACAAGCTGCTGGTTGGAATCTTCCGCCCGCCAGGGATTGATCACCGGCCCATAATAGGAGGTTTCATTGGATGAGCCCATGGCGAACTCGTCCATGTTGAGCTTACCCAACATGACGGCACCATCGTTCCAGAGATTTTGGGTGACAGTGGACTCATACTTCGGCTGGAATCGATCCAGGATGTGCGAGCAGGCCTGGGTGTGCACGTCGCGGGTGCCGAAGAGATCCTTGATCCCGAGCGGAATTCCCTCAAGCGCTCCAGCGTTGCCGGCCGCAATCCGTTCATCGGACGCCCGTGCCATCCCCAGCGCCTTTTCGGGCGTGACGGCGACATACGCGTTCAGCGCTCCGTTGGCTGCCTGGATCGCGTCGACATAGGCCTGCGTCAGTTCGACGGCCTTGATGTCCTTGGCCTTCAGCTTGTCGCGGGCTTCGGCAATGGTGAGGCTGGTGAGTTCGGTCATGTTATCAATCGCTCAGCGGGTGTGTCTGGAATGGTCGGATGGCAGCGCAAATCTGCGGCTATTCGACGACCTTCGGCACGAGGAAGAAATTGCGGTCCGTCGACGGCGCGTTGGAGACGATGTCATCGGCCTTACTGCCGTCCGTCACCTCGTCGGCACGCTTGCGCATGACCATCGGCATCACCGAAGTCATCGGCTCGACGCCCGTCACATCGACCTCGCCGAGTTGCTCGACGAAGCCGAGGATGCCGTTCAGTTCACCCACCATCCGTTCGGCCTCGTCTTCGCTGACAGCAATGCGGGCAAGGCGCGCGACGCGCTTGACGGTGGCGAGATCGACGGACATGGCAATAACTCCGGGCAAGAATTTCCTACCGCTATAATGGCCACGTCCGCCGTTCGCAACGGGGGGAGCAGCTAATCAGAAGCTGAGGGTCGTGCCAGGCGTCGGAGCCTCGACACGCGTGCGCGTACCCTCCATCCCCTTCACAAACTTCTCCGCCGTCTGGTCGACGATCGGGAAGGAACCGTAGTGGCACGGAATGGCATGCTTGAAATCGAAGAAGCGCTGGCAGGCAAGTGCTGCAACGGCGCCGCCCATGGTGAACCGATCGCCGATCGGCACGAGCCCAATGTCCGGCTGGTGCAGTTCATTGATCAGGCTCATGTCGGTGAAGATATCGGTGTCGCCCATGTGCAGGACGGACGGCTCGTCATCAAAATGCAGCATGAGGCCGTTGGCGTTGCCGAGGGCATGGGAGATGCCGTCTTCGGTGATCTGAGCAGAAGAATGCTGGGCCTGCGTAAATGTGACGGTGAAGCCTTCGAAGGACACGGTGCCGCCGGTGTTGCCCATATCCGTCTTCGCCACGCCCTTCTTGCCGAGCCATCCAGCGAGGTCCGCATTGGCCAGCACCACGGCGCCGGTTTCATTGGCAAGGGAGACCGTGTCGCCGACGTGGTCGCCGTGGCCGTGGGTGAGGAGGATGTGGGTGATTCCCTCGGCGGCCTCGCGCGCGTCAAGACCGGAGAAGCCGGGATTGCCGGTGAAGAATGGGTCGAGCAGGATCTTCGCCTTGGCGGTTTCGATACGAAAGGCGGAATGGCCGAGCCAGGTGATCTTCATCAAAGTCTCCTTCGATAGGTGATGCGGAAATTGGCGAGAGTGTTAAACACATATTCCGGTTGCGGCTGAATGGAAGCGGCGGCGCGACTATTTCTACGGAGGGATGCCAAACGAATGACAGTGCTGACGATCGATGAGCTCGCCGAAACGCTGAAGAGCGGCCAAGCCATTGCCGGTCTTGACCTCGGCACAAAGACGATAGGCATCGCCATGTCGGATCTGGGGCGTCGCTTCGCCTCCCCTCGCCCGGTGCTCAAGCGCACGAAGTTCACCAAGGACGCAGAGGTTCTGATGGCCTTTGCCGAGAAGGAGAAAGTCGCCGCCTTCATCATCGGCCTGCCGATGAACATGGACGGCTCCGCGGGCCCGCGCGTTCAGGCCACGCGTGCCTTCGTCCGCTCGATGAGCGACAAGAGTGACCTGCCCTTCGTCTTCTGGGATGAGCGCCTGTCCACTGTTGCGGCGGAGCGTGCGCTGCTGGAGATGGACGTATCACGCGCCAAGCGCGCCGAGCGAATCGACTCCGCGGCAGCGAGCTTCATTCTTCAGGGCGCCCTCGACAGGCTCTCCTCCCTGGCAAGAGCCTCCGACGAGGCCTGACGGGCGCGCCACCATGTTGCAATCTTCTTGCGGCGGCGAAAAGCGATGATCGCGAAGACGACAAGGCTGTCGACTGCAATCGCCCGCGCGACCAGTGGCGGGATCTCGTCAGCCGGGATTCCGAGCACCTGGCTGTAAACGTGGAACACAAGGTCGTGGGCCTGCCGGGTCAGCATGAAAATGCCGAAGCTCACATCGTTGTAAGACAGTCCGTACCAGCTGCCGAGCAGCAGGATCGGTCCAGCCCAAAGAATCAGGAACCACTTCATGCGGTCCTCCTTCCCGGCTGAACAAGGTGAAACTCCACCGTCGGCAGCCACTTCATGAGAGCCATCAGGCTCAGCATGACCGCGGGAATGGCAATGTCCAGCGCCAGCACCGCAAAAAACATCGTCATGATGCTCAGCAATGCCCGGTCGGTGTATGGCGTTCCCTGCGGCAACGGCTCCATCCGTCCATGGTTAACACTCGGTTAACCTCACACTTAGGCGAGCGGCGTTCGGAAGCAACGGAAACCGGCGGGTATGGTTAACGGCGAGCTCGGTTCTGTGGACAAGGCCTCAGCCGTAGACGCCGCGCACGAGTCGGCGCACCGAAGCTGCCACCTTGTCCCAGTCCTTCTCATTGCGGAGCGGAAGCCCGGCGAACTCGCCGGTTGTGACGGAGGAGATGACGAGGTGCTGGATTGCGGCAAAGAGGATGCCGTTCAGGGTCGGCGCGTCCACGCCCTTGGGCGCTGACAGGCTGCCGCCCATGCGAGCGAGCCATTTTGCCAGCGCTCGTGACCGTGCTTCGGCCAGTCTTCTCACCTGTGGCGTATCTTTCGAAACCTCCCAGGCGATAATCTTGCAGACGAGTTGATCGCGCCGCAGCGCCTCCATGTAGAGGAGCGCCAGTCGTTCCATGAGATCGCCGTAGGTTAACAGGAACATGCCGCCGGTATCCTCCGGAATCCGCTCCTTCACCCAGTCGCCAAGATCAGTGCCGATGGCGTCGAGAAGACCATCCAGGCCACCGTAGTAGCGGTAGATCAGTTGCTTGTCGCAGCCGGCACGCCGGGCGATCGCGTTGATGCCGAAGCCCTGGAAGCCCTCCTGCGCCAGCAGGTTACGCGCCGCCTGCAGAATCGCGGACTCTGTTTGGGCGCGGTTCTTGACGCGCTTTTCCGGCACGGATGGGACGAAAGCTTCCTCGACTGCAAGCATAGACGGTACTCCAACTACTGAGTTGCCGGATAAGCTGCCAGACGGTGCCACACAATGCACAGCATCTGGCCATTCACAGAATCTGGAAACATTGCATCCAGGGAGCCTGAGAGATAAGCCTCGTCGACGTCTCACGCCCCCCTCCCCGAACTGGCCGCCGCATGCTGATCATCTTCGAGAGTATCCTGCCGATCTTCCTCCTGGTCCTGCTCGGCGTGACGCTGAAGCGGAGCCCGCTCATCAACGGGACCTTCTGGGAAGGCCTCGAGCAGTGCGGCTATTACGTCCTGTTTCCGGCATTGCTGTTCCACACGCTAGCCACTGCAGACTTCTCCAGCATGGAGATCGGTGCGATCGGCGTTGCAGCAGTTGGCGCCGTGCTCCTGATGTGTGCGCTGGTGCTTGCGCTCTGGCTGCCGCTGAAGCGTTCCGGCGTGCCCGTCTCTTCCTTCAGTTCGGTGTTCCAGACCGCCACCCGGTGGAATGCCTTCATCGCACTGGCCATCGCACAGAAGACCTACGGAGAGTTGGGGCTAACAATCGTCGCCCTCGTGATGGCAGTGGTGATTTTGCCGATCAACGTCATCAATGTCGGTGTCTTGCTCTGGTTCTCTGGCGCCCGGACCAGCTATGGAGCATTCCTGCTAAGGATCGTCACCAATCCGCTGATCATCAGCAGCCTCCTTGGCGTGATGGTCAACCAGATGGGCATCCCGATCTACGCACCGTTGATGACTACCGTCGATCTCGTGGCGCGCGCGGCGCTGAGCCTGGGGTTGATCGCCGTCGGTGCAGGATTGCGGGTTTCAGATGCCCTGAAGCCGCGACCACTGGTGCTTTTCTCGGTCGCACTAAAGCTTGCCGTGTTCCCTTTGGTGATGGTGGCCACTGCCCTGCTGGCAGGGGTTTCCGGCCCAGCGGTGGCGCTGCTAGCGCTAAGCGCCGGTGTACCCACGGCGATGAACGGCTATATTCTGGCCAAAAAGATGGGCGGTGACGCCGAGCTCTACGCCGCCACCGCGACCGTTCAGACCGTCTTCTCGTTTCTCACCATTCCTCTGGTGCTGACGGCCGCCGGTCAGCTTGCCGCCGGGTAAAGAAGGTCAACGATATAGGCGGCGTCGAATCGTGCATCGAGCATGCCGTAGGTGGAGCGCCAGCCCCCGGCGAGGCGTGTCTCGAGAAAAGCGTCGGCGATCTTCCCTGCGCCGAGGCGCGACAGTTCAGCGGCTCCGGCAGCGAGCGCCAATTGCTCCACCAGCAGGCGTGCCGCTCCCTCGTCCGATTGGCAGAGCGCCATGGCAGCGCGCAGAACCTCGATGGTCTTGCGCCCTGAGGCGCCGAGATCACGCTCAAATCCGGCGAGCACCATGTCGAACAGATCCTTGCCACGCGACAGGACCCGCAGGACATCCAGCGCCATGACGTTGCCGGAGCCTTCCCAGATCGCGTTGACCGGTGCCTCCCGATAATGCCGCGCCACCGGACGCTCCTCGACGTATCCATTGCCGCCGAGGCATTCCATCGCCTCGTAGATCAGCGATGGTGCGATCTTGCAGTTCCAGTACTTGACGACTGGCGTCATGACGCGGGCGAAGGCTGCGTCAGCCGGGCTGCTCGCTGCGCGGTCGAAGGCATCCGCGAGCCGGAAGGCGAGTGCCGTGGCCGCAGCAACATCAAGGGCCATGTCGGCCAGCACCCGCGTCATCAGCGGCTGGTCGATGAGGTTCTTGCCGAATACGCTGCGGCCGCGGCAGTGATGGACCGCTTCGGCCAGCGAAGCGCGCATGATGCCCGCCGAAGCCAGGGCGCAATCGAGCCGTGTCAGGGTGACCATGTCGAGAATGGTGCGTATCCCGGCGCCGGGTTCGCCCAGCAGATAGCCGAAGGCATCAGTAAACTCGACCTCGGAGGACGCGTTGGAGCGGTTGCCGAGCTTGTCCTTCAGGCGCTGGAACTGCAGCCCGTTGGCCGAGCCGTCCTCCAGCAAGCGCGGAACGAGGAAGCAGCCAATGCCCTCGTTGGTCTTCGCCAGCATCACGAAGGCGTCGCTCATCGGCGCGGACATGAACCACTTGTGCCCCGAAAGACGATAGATGCCCTCACCCACCCGCTCCGCGGTGGATCGGTTGGCCCGCACGTCCGTGCCGCCCTGCTTCTCGGTCATGCCCATGCCGAGGGTTATGGCATTCTTCTGCAGCGCCGGCCGGTTGGACGAATCATACTTGCGCGACAGGATTTTCGGCGCCCACTCCTTCTGTACCCGCGGAGACGCCATCAGGGCGGCGACGGAGGCGCTGGTCATCGTCAGCGGGCAGAGGTGGCCGCATTCGAGCTGCGCCGTCAGGTAAAAGCGGGTGGCGCGCGCCTTGTGCTCGCTCCCTTTAGCGTCCGCGATGCTCTCCCAGACCGAAGAGTGCAGCCCGATCGACACGGAGCGACGCATTAGCGCGTGCCAGGCCGGGTGGAACTCCACGACATCCAGCCGCTCGCCTCGAGGTCCGTGGGTGCGCAGCTTTGGCGGGCTTTCGTTCGCCATCCGCGCCAGTTCCTGTGCCTCCGGCGAGGTGGCGTAATGGCCGAGCGAATCGAACTCCTCGCGCAGGCTGCGGTGCAGACCGGCGGTCAGATCAACGATCAGCGGGTCAGATCGATAGGCGTTGATGCCGGACCAGGGCTGGGGCTGGTTCAGTTCGGCAAGCTTTTGTTCGGTCCGGCTATTCTGTGTCATGCTTGGCTTCTAGCCCGTTTCTCTGAAAAATGCATGAGGATGAACGGACTTTTCCCGCCCCTTCGCTTGCCCGATTTCCGGTCAGTCATTATAGACGCCCGAACGCAAGCGGAGACGCCTCATGGTCTTCTTCCCTCACCGCCACCTCCTCGGCATCAAGGGCCTCACAGAACAGGATATCACCTATCTTCTGGACAAGGCCGACGAAGCCGTCCAGATCAGCCGGCAGCGGGAAAAGAAGACCTCGACGCTGCGGGGGCTGACCCAGATCAACCTGTTCTTCGAAGCCTCCACGCGCACCCAGGCCTCCTTCGAACTCGCCGGCAAGCGGCTGGGTGCCGACGTGATGAACATGTCCGTCGGTAATTCCTCGGTAAAGAAGGGCGAGACGCTGATCGATACGGCGATGACGCTGAACGCCATGCATCCCGACGTACTGGTGCTGCGGCATTCCTCGGCCGGCGCGGCGGCACTGCTGGCACAGAAGGTCGCCTGCTCCGTCGTGAACGCGGGCGATGGCCAGCACGAGCACCCGACGCAGGCGCTGCTCGACGCACTGACGATCCGCCGCGCGAAGGGCAAGCTGTCGCGCATCATCGTCGCCATCTGCGGCGACGTCCTACATTCGCGCGTGGCCCGCTCCAACATTCTGTTGCTGAACGCCATGGGGGCGCGCGTTCGCGTTGTTGCGCCGGCAACGCTTCTTCCTTCTGGCATTGCGCAGATGGGTGCCGAGATCTTCCACTCGATGGAGGACGGTCTGAAAGATGCCGACGTCGTGATGATGCTGCGCCTCCAGCGCGAGCGCATGTCGGGCTCCTTCGTTCCCTCGGTTCGCGAATACTTCCATTTCTACGGCCTGAACGCCGAGAAGCTGAAAGCTGCCAAGGAGGATGCTCTTGTCATGCATCCCGGTCCGATGAACCGCGGGGTGGAGATTGCTTCGGAAGTAGCCGATGGACCGCAGAGCGTGATCGAGCAACAGGTTGAAATGGGGGTCGCGGTGCGCATGGCGGTGATGGAGACGCTGCTTCTCTCGCAAAACCAGGGGCCGCGGACATGACGCGCTCCCTCGTCCTGAACAATGCCCGCATCATCGACCCGTCCCGCAATCTGGACGAGATCGGATCAATCATCATCGGCGATGATGGCCGTATCCTTGCCGCCGGCGCCGAGGCTCACAACCACGGTGCACCAGATGGTGCCGAAGTTCGCGACTGCAACGGGCTTCTGGCCGTTCCCGGCCTAGTGGATGCGCGTGTCTTCGTCGGCGAGCCCGGCGCAGAACACCGCGAGACGATCGAATCGGCCAGCCGCGCCGCTGCTGCGGGAGGTGTCACATCCTTCATCATGATGCCCGACACCGATCCTGTCCTCGACGACATCGCGCTCGTCGAATTTGTGAAGAAGACTGCGCGCGACACCGCAATCGTCAACGTGCACCCCGCTGCCGCCCTGACGAAGGGGCTCCACGGCGATGAAATGACCGAGATCGGCCTGTTGCAGCAGGCGGGTGCCGTCGCCTTCACCAATGGCCGTCATGCGCTGCCGGACACGCTCGTGCTGCGCCGGGCCATGACCTATGCACGGGAATATGGCGCCGTCGTCGCGCTCGAGCCCCGGGAAACCTATATCGGCAACGGCGTCATGAACGAGGGCCTGTTCGCCAGCTGGCTTGGGCTTTCCGGCGTGCCGAAGGAAGCGGAAATTATTCCCCTCGAACGCGACCTCAGGATCGCCGGCCTGACCCGCGCGAAGTACCACGCCGCGAAGATCTCCGTGCCGGAATCGGCAGAGGCAATCCGGACTGCCCGCGGGCGCGGCGCAAACGTAACCTGCGGCATCTCGATCAATCACCTCTGCCTCAACGAGAACGACATCGGGGAGTACCGCACCTTCTTCAAGCTCTCGCCGCCGCTGCGCACTGAAGACGATCGGTTCGCCATGGTCGAGGCGCTGGCCGACGGGACGATCGACATCATCGTCTCGTCCCACGACCCGCAGGACGTGGATACGAAACGCCTTCCCTTCGCCGATGCCGCCGATGGAGCCGTGGGCCTCGAAACAATGCTGGCCGCCGCGCTGCGGCTGCATCACTCGGGCCACGTCCCTCTCATGCGCCTGATCGACGCCATGTCGACACGCCCGGCGCAGATCTTCGGGCTCGACGCCGGCACGTTGACGCCGGGCGCGAAGGCCGACATCACCCTGATCGACCTGGACGAGCCGTGGATTGTCTCGAAGGATGCCCTGCTGTCCCGGTCGAAGAACACGCCCTTCGAAGATGCCCGCTTTTCTGGCCGCGCGATCGCGACCTATGTGGGCGGCAAGTGCGTCCATTCGCTGTAAGGAGGCGAGCCGGTGAATGAACTTCTGAACTGGCAGATCGGTGCAGGCGTGGCGGCCGCTTCGCTGGCCCTCGGCTACCTCCTCGGCTCCATCCCCTTTGGTCTGCTGCTGACACGGATGGCAGGCCTTGGCGATATCCGCTCCATCGGATCGGGCAATATCGGTGCGACCAACGTGCTGCGCACCGGCAACAAGAAGCTCGCGGCCGCGACGCTCCTCCTCGACGCGCTGAAGGCGACCGCTGCCGCGCTCGCCGGCTACTATGTCGCCGGGCCCGAAGCGGGGCTGCTGGCCGGCTTCGGCGCCTTCCTCGGACACCTCTTCCCTGTCTGGCTCGGCTTCAAGGGCGGCAAGGGCGTGGCGACCTATATCGGCATGCTGCTTGGGGTTGCTCCGGTCTGGGTGCTGGTCTTCGCCGTCGTCTGGCTGATCGTCGCCTTCATCAGCAAATATTCGTCACTGTCCGCGCTGGTTGCAACTCTTGTGATTCCGGTTGCATTGTGGATAGTAGGCAGCGAGAAAGTTGCCCTTGTCATGGCGATCATGACGGCGGTTTCCTGGTGGCGGCACGAGACCAATATCAGGAGGCTTCTTGCGGGCACGGAAGGCAAGATCGGCCAAAAGGGATAGCGATGCCTGACGGCGGCGCAAGACGACAGGGGATTGCGCTCACCGACAGGCAAAGGATCGCCTGGCTCCGCCTCATCCGCAGCGACAACGTCGGTCCGGCCACCTTCCGCGACCTCATCAATCATTTCGGCTCGGCGGAAGCGGCGCTCACCATGTTGCCCGAACTTTCCAGCCGCGGCGGCGCCTCCCGGGCTATCCGCATCGCGTCGGTGGAGGAGGCAGAACGGGAACTGGAGATCGCCCATCGATCGGGCGCGCAGTTTGTGGGGATCGGGGAGCCGGACTATCCTCCTGCGTTGAGGCAGATCGATGGGGCGCCGCCGCTGCTTGCGGTTAAGGGTCATCTTTCTGTAGCCACGCGCCTTTCCGTTGGTATCGTCGGGTCGCGCAATGCGTCGATAAGCGGCGCCAAGTTTGCTGCTGGTATCGCCAGAGACCTGGGGCGCGCTGGCTATACCATTACCTCGGGCCTGGCGCGCGGTATCGATACGGCCGCACATCGCGCCAGCGTGGAAACAGGAACCATCGCCGTCCTGGCAGGCGGGCTGGATCAGCCCTATCCACCTGAGAACATCCCCCTCATGGAAGAAATCATGGCGGGCTTTGGCCTCGCGGTCAGCGAGATGCCCTTCGGCTGGGAGCCGCGCGCGCGAGACTTCCCTCGCCGGAACAGGCTGATTGCAGGCATCTCGCTCGGGGTCGTTGTGGTTGAGGCGGCGCAGCGTTCTGGTTCACTCATTACTGCACGCTTGGCTGCCGACTTTGGCCGACTTGTCTTCGCCGTGCCTGGCTCTCCTCTCGATCCGCGCTGCCATGGCACCAATAATCTGCTCAAGCAGGGTGCCATCGTCACCACCGGTTCGGATGATGTCCTCGAAGCGCTGGCACCGCTTACTGACATGGAATCTCCGCCAGGTTCAGTGATTGAGGAGCCGGAGAAGAGCGGAAGTGGCGACGCCTTTGTCCCTCCGAACGAGGGTGAGCGGGCGAGCATCGTTTCCGCACTCGGACCCACGCCGGTCGAGGTCGATGACATCATACGGCATACGGGGCTACCTGCCTCCGCAGTCTACCTCGTACTTCTGGAGCTGGACCTGGCGGGTCGACTACACCGTCACCCCGGAGGGCTTGTCTCCATCGCGATGGATGACTGATCGGGGTCGAAGTCCCGCCTGGACATCGCCAGCCTCGACATAGGCCATTTCGATCAGATAGCAGAGCATATCCGCCCCTTCCCTGGAGGCGACCTGATGCAATTCACCGAGCATCTGCCGGATATAAGCAATGGCGTCTCCATTGCCGGAGGTGCGATGTTCCGAACCCATGATACATCCTGTCCAACTGGCGCCTCGCCAAGCAGGGAGAACCCACCCTTGCCCAAAGCATATCGCAGTTATCCAGAATTGCAACCTCAGGAGGAAATCTCGTTATAGTTGCATCGCTTTGTGAGGCTAATTTGGTCGTGGCACTTGACCGCAGCCAAAAGGCCATCCATGTCGGAACCAAATTTGGCCTGGAATCCGATCGCAATCCACGTGCCGCTACACCTCAGAGAAGCACCCATGAATGTTGTCGTCGTAGAATCTCCGGCCAAGGCCAAGACCATCAACAAGTATCTCGGGCCCGGCTATAAGGTTCTTGCATCGTTTGGTCACGTGAGAGACCTTCCCGCGAAGGATGGGTCCGTCCTGCCTGACCAGGACTTCGAGATGTCGTGGGAAGTCGACAGTGCCTCCCAGAAGCGCATCAAAGACATCGCCGATGCGGTGAAGGGTTCCGACGGCCTCTTCCTCGCAACCGACCCGGATCGCGAGGGCGAAGCGATCTCCTGGCATGTTCTGGACCTCCTGAAGAAGAAGCGCGTTCTAGGCGACATGCCGGTGAAGCGCGTGGTCTTCAACGCCATTACCAAGAAGGCCGTGCTCGACGCGATGGCCGTCCCGCGCGACATCGACGTTCCACTTGTAGACGCTTATCTGGCGCGCCGGGCGCTCGACTACCTCTTCGGCTTCAACCTGTCGCCGGTGCTGTGGCGCAAGCTACCGGGCGCTCGTTCGGCCGGCCGCGTGCAGTCCGTTGCGCTCCGCCTCGTCTGCGATCGCGAGACGGAAATCGAACGCTTCATCTCTGAAGAATACTGGAACCTCTCCGCTCTGTTGCGGACGCCGCGGGGAGACGAGTTCGAAGCGCGCCTCGTCTCGGCCGACGGCAAGCGGCTACAGAACCGTTCGATCAAGACCGGCGAGGATGCCAACCGGCTGAAGGCGCTTCTCGAGGGCGCCAGCTACTCCGTCGATACTGTTGAGGCCAAACCAGTCAAACGCAATCCGGGACCGCCGTTCACCACATCAACGCTACAGCAGGCGGCATCGTCCAACCTCGGCTTCAACGCCTCCCGGACAATGCAGGTGGCGCAGAAGCTCTACGAAGGGGTAGACATCGGCGGCGAGACTGTGGGTCTGATCACCTACATGCGAACCGACGGCGTGCAGATGGCGCCGGAAGCGGTGGACGGCGCTCGCAGCGCTATCAAGGACCAATTTGGCGAACGCTATCTTCCGGAGAAGCCGCGCTTCTACTCCACCAAGGCGAAGAATGCGCAGGAAGCGCACGAGGCGATCCGCCCCACCGATTTCAACCGCAGTCCCGAGAAGGTGCGGCGCCACTTGGACGCCGACCAGGTACGGCTCTACGAACTCATCTGGAAGCGGGGCATTGCAAGCCAGATGGCGTCCGCCGAGATCGAACGGACAACCGTCGAGATTCTGGCTGACAATGGGGGCCAAAAGGCAGGCCTGCGCGCCGTCGGCTCCGTCATCCGCTTCGATGGCTTTCTTGGCGCCTACATGGACCGGCGCGAGGAAGGCGAGAAAGGTGAGGACGACGACGAAGATGGCCGCCTGCCTCCGATCAATGCGAACGAGACGCTCGACAAGAGCAAGGTTAATGCCAGCCAGCATTTTACCGAGCCGCCGCCGCGTTATTCGGAAGCTTCTCTGATCAAGAAGATGGAAGAGCTCGGCATTGGCCGGCCGTCCACCTATGCCGCGACACTCAAGACCTTGAGCGACCGCGAATATGTCACCATGGAGACGCGCAAGCTCATCCCGCAGGCAAAGGGCCGCTTGGTCACGGCCTTCTTGGAGAACTTCTTCACGAAGTACGTCGAATACGATTTCACAGCCGACCTGGAGGAAAAGCTAGACAGGATCTCTGCGGGGGAACTGGACTGGAAGCACGTGCTTCGAGAATTCTGGCAGGACTTCTTTTCGCATATCGAGGACACGAAAGAGCTGCGTGTCACCAACGTGCTTGACGCTTTGAACGAAGCGCTCGCCCCCCTTGTCTTCCCCAAGCGCGAAGACGGTAGTGATCCGCGCATTTGTCAGGTCTGCGGGACGGGGCAGCTGTCGCTGAAGCTTGGCAAGTATGGAGCCTTCGTTGGTTGCTCCAACTACCCGGAGTGCAACTTCACCCGGCAACTTTCCTCCGATGGCGCCGAGGCAGATGCAAGCGGCCTCAACGAACCCAAGGCGCTTGGTGCAGATCCGATGACCGGCGAGGAACTGACCCTTCGTTCCGGCCGCTTCGGCCCCTACATACAGCGCGGAGAAGGCAAGGATGCCAAGCGAGCATCACTGCCAAAGGGCTGGAAACCCGAAGACATCGACCATGAAAAGGCGCTGGCGCTGATCAACCTGCCGCGTGACATCGGAAAGCATCCCGAATCGGGCAAGATGATTTCGGCCGGCATCGGTCGATATGGACCTTTCCTGCTGCACGATGGTACCTACGCCAACCTCGAAACGGTTGAAGACGTCTTTAGCGTAGGACTGAACCGTGCCGTAACAGTACTTGCCGAGAAGCAGAGCAAGGGACCCGGCGGGCGCGGACGAGGAACTCCGGCTGCGTTGAAGACGTTGGGTGATCATCCCGATGGCGGCGCCATCACGGTGCGCGACGGGCGCTATGGGCCTTACGTCAACTGGGGCAAGGTGAACGCCACTCTTCCGAAAGGCAAAGACCCTCAGGCCGTGACACTCGAGGAAGCCATGGCGCTGATCGTCGAGAAGGGTGGCAAGGCAGCGTCGGGCAAGAAGAAGCCGGCTGCCAAGGCCACACCGAAGAGCAAGACCGCCGCGAAGCCGAAAGCGAAATCAACGGCCAAAGCGGCACCTAAAGCAAAGAAGACCGGTACGTGACCAGACAACCGCGCCGAAGCGACGTAACAAAGGATAAGAGCGACAAGGCCTCTTTGGGCGACGGGACATCGATTATCCATGGCGTCGTCCCACCGCGCGAGATCCTCCTGCAGTTCATCACAGACAACCCGGATCAGGCGTCTAAGCGAGAGATCGCCAAGGCCTTTGGTTTGAAGGGAGAGGCACGCGTCGAGCTAAAGGATCTCCTGCGGGAACTCGAAGACGAAGGGCTGTTGAAGAAGAGCCGCAAGTCACTTGCTCGGCCGGGCGCACTTCCACCGGTCACCGTGCTGGACATCACCACCCGCGACAAGGATGGGGAACTCATCGCCCGCCCGGCGGAGTGGCCGGAAAATCAGGGCACCGCGCCCGCGGTTCTCATCCGGCAGTCGTCCCAGGCGCGCGGCAAAGGCAAGACGCCGGCTGCTGGGTTGAACGACCGCATTCTGGCAAAGATTTTCCCCAACAAGGATCGAAGCGGCCCCGCTTACACCGCACGGGTGATCAAGATCATCGATCGCCGGAAGGGCGCCTCCCTTGGTGTTATCCGCGCGAGCGAACACGAAGTACGCCTGATGCCGATCGAACGACGCGGCGAAGAAATGGTGATCGAAGCCGATGGCCTGGGAGAAGCCAGGGATGGCGACCTTGTGGAAGTGGAAGTTGTCCGTTCCAGCCGCCTAGGTCTGCCGCGTGCCCGCGTCTTGTCGGTTGTTGGTTCGGTCGGTTCGGAAAAGGCGATCTCGATGATCGCCATCTACGCGCACGGCATTCCGCACATCTTCCCGCAAGAGGTAATCAACGCTGCGGATTCCGCCCGCCCTGCCACGATGTCGAAGCGGGAAGACTGGCGCGACGTGCCGCTCATCACCATCGACCCGGCTGATGCCAAGGACCACGACGACGCCGTCTTTGCCGAGGCAGATACCTCGCCAGACAATCCAGGCGGCGTCATCGTCACGGTCGCGATCGCCGACGTCTCCTGGTACGTACGCACCGGCTCACCACTTGACCGTGAGGCGCAGAAGCGCGGCAACTCCGTCTACTTCCCGGACCGGGTGGTTCCCATGCTGCCAGAGCGCATCTCCAATGATCTCTGCTCCCTACGTGAAGGCGAAGACCGACCGGCGCTCGCCGTGCGAATGGTCTTTTCCAAGGAAGGCCGCAAGGCGGGCCATACCTTCCACCGCGTGATGATGAAGAGCGCCGCGAAGCTTTCATACCAACAGGCGCAGGCAGCGATCGAGGGCAAGCCGGATGACAAGGCCGGGCCGCTGCTGGAACCTATCCTGAAGCCGCTCTGGCACGCGTACGACATCTTGAAGCGTGGCCGCGACCGGCGCCAGCCGCTCGAACTCGACATGCCGGAGCGCAAGATCATCCTGAAGGCGGACGGAACCGTGGACCGGGTGCACATCCCGGAACGGCTCGACGCCCACAAGCTCATCGAAGAAATGATGATCCAGGCGAACGTTGCAGCTGCCGAGACATTGGAAAAGAAGCGCCAGCCGCTGGTCTACCGCGTCCATGACGCACCGGCTCTCTCCAAGCAGGAGACGTTGAGGGAGTTCCTGGCGACGATCGGCTTGTCGATGGCGCAAGGCGGCCAGCTCCGCGCAAATTCCTTCAACGGAATCCTGGCGCGCGCCCTCGACACGCCGCACCAAACGATGGTCAACGAGATGGTCCTGCGCTCACAAAGCCAGGCCATCTACAGTCCGGAGAACATTGGTCACTTCGGCCTCAATCTGATGAAATACGCCCATTTCACCTCCCCCATCCGCCGCTATGCGGATTTGATCGTGCATCGAGCGCTTGTCGGTTCGCTGGGGCTTGGCGAAGGTGGAATCACCCCGGAGGAAGAGGCCGCGTTGGATGACATCGCCGCGGAAATCTCCACCTTCGAACGACGGGCGATGGCAGCAGAGCGTGATACGATCAATCGCTTGATCGCGCACCATCTGAGCGAGCGGGTGGGCAGCGAGTTCCAAGCACGGGTATCGGGCGTCACCAAGGCCGGCCTTTTTGTCACATTGCCCACCTATGGCGCCGATGGCTTTGTGCCCATATCTACGCTGGGGACGGACTACTTCATCTATGACGAGGCCCACCAGGCCCTGATCGGCGAAAAGAGTGGTTTGGGTTACCAGCTTGGCGACGCAGTGGACGTGAAGCTTGTGGAGGCGATCCCTCTGGCCGGAGCGCTTCGCTTCGACATGCTGAGCGAAGGCCGCAAGATGCCGACGGCAACCCGCTCGTTTCACAAGTCCGGCCGAAGAGATCGGTCCCAGCGCCGATCAAAGCCCGGAACGCGGCCGCCGCGGGGCCGCAGGTAGGAGTTTCCGATGCTGCAACAAAGCGAGGCGCCGATCCGCTACGGTGGAGAGCCCGAAGCAGAGCGACCGTTACTGCGCTCGATCGGCAGAGGCATGAGAAGCAAGTGTCCATCTTGCGGCGAAGGCAAGCTGTTCCGCACCTTCCTGAAACCGGTCGATACCTGCGCCGTTTGCAACCAGGAAATCCACCACCATCGCGCTGACGATCTTCCAGCCTATCTCGTTATCTTCATCGTCGGTCATGTGCTAATGACAGGCTACATGCTCGCGGATAATTTCTATCCACTATCCCCTTGGGCTCACCTCGCGATCTGGGTTCCACTGGCCGTCCTGGCTGCGCTGCTGACAATCCAGCCCATCAAGGGTGCGGTCATCAGCATACAATGGGCCTACCGGATGCACGGCTTTGGTGGTGACGAGGACGAGACAGGCATCGACGGATCCGGCGGTCCCAAGCATTGATGTCTGGAGCTATTGAGGCCGTTCCGTCCGCCATGGACAAGGCGCCCGATGCAGTCACGAGGCGACTTCGGCCACAGGACGCCGCCACGATCATACTCCTCGACTGCACTTGTGGGGAACCTCGTTTCCTGATGGGCAGACGCGGCCACGGCCACGCCTTCATGCCCGGGCTCTATGTCTTTCCCGGCGGACGACGGGACCGGCGGGATCACGCCCTTCCCTTCAGCCGCGATCTTCATCCGCTGGTGGCCCGCCGTCTGCTCTGCAAAACCATGGCAAGAGCGAAGCCGAGTTCCGTGCGCGCCCTCGCCTTGGCAGCGCTCCGCGAACTAAAGGAGGAAACGGGTATCGTGGTTGGCGATCCACCTGACCTGTCTCATCTTCGTTATGTGGCCCGGGCGGTAACACCTCCAGGTAATGTCCGACGTTTCGACACTCGCTTTTTCCTGCTCCCGACAGACGAAGCTGACATCTCGCCGTCATCGCTGGTGGATACGGACGAACTGCAGGATCTGCGCTGGGTAAGCTTCTCCGAGCTGTCTTCCATCGAGGTGCCGCGGATCACAGCGGCGGTGATGCAGGACGTGAGATCGATATTCGTGCCCGGCAGCCCGATTCCATATGGACTACCTGTGCCTTACTACTTTATGCGCCATGGCCGGTTCGTTCGAACCCAAATCTAGAGGCACAGGATGTCCCGCCCCCAGACCAACCTCAGTGGCCACGTCGAGGTCATCCACTGGCCCTCGCTTTTCGCCGCCATATCCGCCATCAGCGCGGTTGGTATAGCCATCGGGCTAGGCCTTCCGCTGCTGAGTATCAT
>DASYHX010000280.1:0-1574 GCA_035998065.1 Pseudorhizobium sp. | reverse complement strand
CCTATTTCTCGCCGGTCGCCGCAGTTCCGAGTGCCATCTTCAGCGTCTGGCACAACATCTCCGGCGCACTTCTCGCGAACTGGTTCTCCGGACGCGGCGATGAGGCCACAGTCGCTGCGAAGCCAGTGTCGCCAAGCGTCTGATCAGGAAAAGCGCCGGATGTAGCCGGCGCTTTTTTCTCTTGGGACGGACTACGGCTTGTCACCAACCTTGCGCCGTGAATGTCTGAAGCATACCATTGACAGGTTGTCAGACATCGATATATGAATTTTAATATTGGTAAGGCCAGCTTACCAATCACGCGTCGAGGAGGACGCGTTGGGAGGGTTCATGTTCTCGGTCGTGGAATCACGCCGCCTGTATCATCAGGTGGCGGACCAGATGCGCAGCCTGATCGACCGCGGTGTCTTTGCCGTCGGATCGCGCCTTCCGGCCGAGCGCGAGCTTGCCGAACTCCTTGGCGTTTCTCGTCCGACTGTACGTGAGGCCCTTATCGTGCTCGAGGTCGAAGGACGCGTCCATATCCGCATGGGGTCGGGAGTTTATGTCTCCTCGTGCAAATCACCCTCGGTTGCATCTCCTTTGCCGGAAGTGGAAGCCGAAGGACCTTTCGAGCTTCTTCGGGCACGCACGATCGTGGAGTGTGCCATCGCGGAGGAGGCGGCCCGTGCAGCGCGGCCTGACCAGATTGCGGCGCTGGACGAAATCCTTGATCGCATGTCTCAGAGCCTTGAGGACCGGCCGACAGCCCTTACGCTGGACCGTGATTTCCATATCGCCGTAGCCGGCATTATCGACAACGGGACGCTGAACCGTTTCGTCGGCAGCATTCACGACCTGCGCATGACGCCGTACTTCGAGAGGCTGGCAAGCTACTTCGAGAATCCGCAGACATGGCGGGCCGCCATGGAGGAGCACTGCGCCATTCGCGATGCCATCGCCGCGCGCGACCCGCAGGCGGCGCGTGCCGCCATGCGCTTGCACTTGGACCAATCGCAGATCCGGCTGTCGGAAAGTTTCGGCGAGGAGCCGGCCGGCAGCACGATACCCGCCGCATGGAGACGTGCCGGCGGAGAATAGCATACCCTTTGACTTCAACCTGGGAGGAAGAAAATGAAGTTGAAACTCACCACCATCCTCGGCGCCACGGCAGCCGTTCTGGTATCGGCGCTTGGAGCCCATGCCCAGACTGCGCTCAAGTGGGCGCATGTCTACGAAACCTCCGAACCGTTCCACACGGAATCGGTCTGGGCGGCGGAAGAGATCGCCAAGCGCACCGACGGCCGCTACAAGATCGACGTCTTCCCGGCCTCGCAGCTCGGCAAGGAAGCCGATATCAACCAGGGCCTCAAGCTCGGTACCGTCGATATCATCATCTCCGGCTCGAGCTTCGCATCGCGCGAATATCCGCCGATCGGCGTGACCTACTACCCCTATATCTTCCGCAGTCCGAGTCACCTGATTGCCTACACCAAGAGCGACGTCTTCAAGAAGCTCGCTCAAGGGTATGAGGAAGCGTCGGGCGGCAACCACATCACCGCCGTCACCTATTACGGCACGCGCCACACGACCTC
>DASYHX010000217.1:0-4408 GCA_035998065.1 Pseudorhizobium sp. | reverse complement strand
CAGAAGCACCTGACTTGAGGCGCCGGCGCGTAGGGAGCTCCTCCCGCCGATCGTATTTAAGCCTTGTCGGCACACCTTCGCAAAACGTTAAAGATGCGCCCGGAGGAGACGCTGGTTACAGCTACCGGTTCCGAGCCAACTCATCACCCAAGCAACCCAAGCCTCAGTCTGCCACATAAACCGTGAACTTCTTGTCCCACGCCAGTTCGCTCTCGGGCTCATTAAGTTCCACTGCGACGACATCACTGGGACGCAGGGCCTCTTGCGTCATCGCTGTATAGAAGAGAGCGCTCGCCTGCACGGCTGTTCTCAGCTCGGACAGATCGTCCTGCCGATTTTCCAGTTCAGGCCTCAGTCGTTCCAGACCTTCGAACCCAGCGGTACGAAACGGAAGCGATCAACGCCAAAGGTCATCTGGATTTCCTGAGCCACCGACTTTGCTTCTTTCATCGCCTTCAGTACCCTCTCGGTCTTCTCGCCATCATCTGCTTCAGTGACGTCTACTCGGTAGCCATAGGTTTCGGCAGGCTCTTCGTTGTCGTGCCACATGGTTTGTCCGACTGATGCAGTCACGGGGATGGCCCCCGCAAGAGCCGCGAATACTGTAAGCTTGGGCCGAAGAGAACATGGTTCCCCTGAGAAAGGAGGACACCCCTATGACGGCAAATAACACTTGGCCTCGACATTAGGCATGTGAATGGGACCGAACGACGAGCCAGATCGAGCTGATCCCAAGCGCCTTGCCCCACCGATGCTGCCGGTCAAAATCCTTGCCACTGTCGCCGTGATCATCCCGGCCTATGTCCTGCACTACCTGCGGGTATACATCGGCCAACTCCGCCAGAAGATCAGCGTGATCCGACCGAGCCACCAATCGTGCGCGCCGAGTCTGGCGTGGGCTACCGGATGGCAGAACAGGAGTGAATCCTCCGTCGACATCGAAGATGCGCTGGATCTGGCGGAGCGTACGGAGTCTTGAAGACCAAGGTTCCTCTCGGAGCCTCATTGTCGCCCGTTTAAATGCTGGCATGTCCGGTTCTTCGCTCCACCGGACGGGAGCGGACCGTGCGCGTGCAGCCTCTCCCAGTTATTTCACCACGGCCTACACTGCCGAAGGGACCGAGGTGTCGATTTTCTGGAGGAAGGCTTCTTCGGCGACAGGTGAGACTTTCGCACGCAAAGTCGCAACCAGCAGGCACCGCTGGCGAGCAGAGGCTTTGCAAGGGATCAGGCACTGGCGGAGAGTGAAATCACATGGCGGAGAGGGTGGGATT
Organism: Pseudorhizobium sp.; assembly: GCA_035998065.1. Classification (GTDB taxonomy): domain Bacteria; phylum Pseudomonadota; class Alphaproteobacteria; order Rhizobiales; family Rhizobiaceae; genus Neorhizobium. The sequence goes on along the minus strand of DASYHX010000217.1, from coordinate 3,134 downwards.
CGAACCCACGATACGGTCACCCGTATGCCGCATTTCGAGTGCGGTGCTTTCGACCACTCAGCCACCTCTCCGCTTTGCTGGTCGGCGCTCCGTGAAGCGCGGCTGTGTCTTTAGCGGCGAAATATCCGGCTGGCAAGTAGCAACTGGATCCTTCGACAGACGATCCACCGTGAGCAAGAAATGGTGGGCCCGGAGGGCCTGCTGATTCGCAATAATATCAGCAACTTAACCCGCTGTGGGACAAAAACCCGCTCTTATAGATATCAATGGCTTAGCATAGCCGCCGTCCCACTTTTTCCGGACGTTTCCTCCCCTTGTTTTCCAGTGGTCTTGTACCTTGGGAGGTGCACATGAGCGGGGCGCGGCCATTTCGGGATGTGAAGCTGCAATGGCTTCAGCAGTTAAGCTGCGACAAGGATCTGAGCGACAACGCGCGATCCGTAGCCCTCTATATCGTCACCACACATTTGAACGGCCACACCGAGAAGGCGTGGCCGTCCTATCAGGCGATTGCCGAAGCGACCGGCAAGAGCGTCAAGACCATTCAGCGCGCCGTCCGTGAACTTGAGGCCAAAGGATGGTTCGAGATCCAGCGCGGAAACGGCGTCGGGCACAATACAGAATATCGTCCCTCAGCGGCGTCGATTCTACGCGCATCGGACGCCCGCGAAAAGACGGACAAAGTAGTCACCCTTTACCCAGAAAAAGGCGGCCAAGATCGTCCGGCAAGGCGGTCAGATACGTCCGATGAAGGGGGACAGATACGTCCACCAAACCCAGAGAAAGAAAAAATATATAAACCTAACCCGCGTGAGGACGCCCCTGCCCGCGTCCACACGCAGCGCGCCATCCCGTTCGTATTCGTCGCCGAGACCAAGACGAAGCAGATCGAACAGTGGCGCATTTGGCTCCGCCGTCACGGCTTCCCTTCGCTTGAAGCTTTGGAGGTTCGGATCACGAAAGCCGGAACGCCAGGCTATGCCTTGCCGGGCTACTGGCCATCGGATGAGACAGGCAACCGACCGCTGGAATGGGTCACCTTCTTCAGCCAGCGCCTTGACCACATTGCCGCAAGAACCGACCAACGGAGGGCATTATGACGGCTAGCGTTTTGAAGAGTAAGGCGATCGTGTCATACGGCGAGCCGTTCAATGGGGGATTCGTGAGGAGGCAAGCCTTCCCTTCAAGTCCCGCAAAGAAAACGCGGCAACTGCCCTTGTGCGATGCTTTGAACAAGGAACACGGCTGTGATGACACGATGCGCCGGAAGGCTATCGCGAAACCGTCAGCATTGTTGAGGCCTCAGCCGTGGCTATGCGCTCCAACCGCCCAACGGGGCCCGAACAAGGCGGCCGTCAGGCCGCGGACGAGGTGGTTTCACTCTGATCCCCCACTAGCTAGGGCCCTACCGCGGATGTGGACATTCCTGCCCCGCTCGTCCGGAGTCGGCCCCAAAGAAGCCAAATAAGCATCCACCGCACAGGATCACCTTCCATTCCCGTAGGGCGTGTTCCTCAGCAGATGGCGGTTGAGGTCCGGAACACCGTCCGTCCACCACACGGAACCACATTCCCCCGAGGCAACCTCGCGGCATCTAAGGCTTTCCGCCCTGCACGAAGCTGCTCCGGGTTGCCTGTGGCTTCCTTCCCCCCCCCCGGCGGGCAGCCATCAGCTCGGTCACGAGGCGCTTCTGCTACGAATCCTCGTCAACGTGATCGGCCAGGTCGCCAGGCAACGCTGACAAAAGCAGCGATGGTCCGCTTTGGGCCGGTAGCTGCCGCCTTGGCAGATTCGAGCCAGCCATTACGGAAGGAGATGCCGCCGTTGTTAATCCCGAATGCCGTTGGTAGTAGGCTCCATAGATGTGGCTTGAATTCCTGATAACGACGCTTGTTGCCGCCGGACTACTGGCACCGGAGCTACGACGTCTTGCCTTGAAGTATGGCCTTCTTCTTGCACTCGTGGTGGGCGGCGGCGCGGTGATAACCGTCTCGGTCTGGCTTCTCGCGCTGGTGATGGGCGTATCCCACTTGGGAGGGCCGTCCGGGACATTCCACTTAGTTGCACTGCTAGCTACTGTCGTATTGCCATTGACCACCTTTCTGTATGTCCGACGTCGCTTTTCCGTCACACCTAGCCTGCTTCCGGCGGCATTCGTCTTCGTGGCAGTAGCCTTCGCATCTGTCAGCATCACCGTCAGCTTGGCATACTCCTACTGAGCGAGTTGTGGACCTCCGCTATGACATTGTATGTCCGGCATGGGCTGTGAACGGACCAATAGGCTGTTGGACACTTTGCACATGAACGGGGGCACTGCGGCGCCTGCGCGCCCGAACGAGGGCTATTGCCATGCTATATGATCGGGGATGCGAAATCGCACAGGAACCCGTTTGCCGGTCTCGCGCATCAGTACCCTTGCGACTCTGACAGCTGTCATCCTCAGATACCCATGCACAAGTACTTTATCTCCAGATAGTCATCCATTCCGTACTTCGAACCCTCGCGACCGTTCCCGCTTTCCTTCACGCCGCCAAATGGTGCGACTTCGGTAGAGATAATTCCTTCGTTGATGCCGACGATGCCATACTCAAGCGCTTCCGCCACTCGCCATATCCGCGAGATGTCTCGACCATAGAAATAAGCTGCCAAGCCAAACTGAGTGTCGTTGGCAAGTTTGATCGCGTCGGTTTCTGTCTCGAAGCGGAAAATAGACGCGACCGGTCCGAAGATTTCTTCGTTGAAGATTTGAGACCCGGGCGGTACGTCAGCCAAAACGGTTGGTTGGTAGAAGCCGTGCCCCAAGGAATGTCTCTGACCGCCTACCAGTACCCGTCCACCCCGCTGGACAGCGTCAGAAACCAACTCCTCAACCTTCACTACCGCCTTCTGATCTATCAGCGGGCCAATCTGAGTGTCCGCCTCGAAGCCGTTTCCGACGGGCATTGCCCCGACAACTTCCGCCAAACGTTGCACGAACTTGTCGTAGATGCCGTTTTGGACGAGGAAGCGATTGGCGCAGACGCAAGTCTGTCCGGCGTTACGGTATTTGGAAGCGATAGCCCCCTTAACAGCGGCTTCTAGATCGGCATCGTCAAAGACGATGAAGGGGGCATTTCCTCCGAGTTCCATAGATG
>DASYHX010000215.1:0-3491 GCA_035998065.1 Pseudorhizobium sp. | reverse complement strand
GTGCATCGGGCGTCAGCAGGCGGAAACGGGACATAAGGAGCCTCTCCAGCGTTGGTCGACAAGACGTGTCAGACTAGAATTCTAGAATTTCAATCTCTTGTCAATGCGGTTATTTTATTGTTTGATAAGTGCCGAAAGTCAGTGCAGTTGATGACGATTGTCGCCATCACGGGGCTGATCCGAACTGCAAAAGGAGAATGCCGTGTCGCTGACACAAGAGGCTTGTGAGCGGCTTCGCGATGCGATCGTGTCGGCGAAGTTTGAATTTGGTGAGCGGCTTTCTGAAGAGCAGATCGCCCGTGCCCTCGGCGTGAGCAAAGCGCCAGTGCGCGCGGCGTTCACCGAACTTCGGGATATGGGACTGGTCAGCATCGTGCCGCAGGCGGGGACCTATGTGTTTACGCCCACGCGGAAGGAAGTCCACGAGATGAGCCATTTTCGCGCGATGCTTGAACGCGAAGCTCTCGAAAGCGCGCTCGCGCGCGATCCGGATACCTTGGTAAACGGGCTTTCGGCGGCAATCCTGCAGATGCAGCAAGCCATCGATAAGCAGGAATTTGTTCTCTACAGCCGTGCCGACAGCGCCTATCACCGCGTGATCCTGCAGCATGCGGGTAACCGTTATCTGGAAAAGGCCTATGATCTGACAGCCACAGCGCTTGAAGCGCTGCGCGCACGACTGCAATCCGGCGAGGGTAACTTCTGGCAACGCTCCTTTGCCGAGCACACGCAGATGCGTGACCTGATTGCGCAGCGCAAGTTCGACGAGGCACAGGCTCTGCTGAAGGAGCATATTCTGATCATCAACCGCTCTATTTCTTTGCCATCTGAAAGCGCTGGTAAGCGTACCAAAAGCGTCCGCCGTTCGGATGAAGAATATGTCGCTCTGCTTTCGAGTTAAATGATTCCATTGCGATTGCGATGGCTGCATTCTCAAGGTGACGTTCTGGTCTAACGCCCCTATCGGAACCGTACCGTGACCTTGGGCTGATAGATCGTGGTGAATCGGCAGGCCCTGCGGAGCAAGGCCGGAGATGTCCGAAACAGAGAGAGGAAGCGGCCCTACGCTTGTCGAAGTTGCTTGAGGCAAAAGCGGAAAGGGTTACAACAGGCAACAAGTTGTGGACTAGCGGCTGTTCTCACAGTCTCCGAAGCAAACGCCCGTGACACGACGTCTGCGACGAGGGATGATCGCGCACGGATAAACACGGGGATCATCCATGACCACCACCAACCAAATCGCCGACAAGATCGCAACCGAGCACAACCTATCCAAGGCGCAAGCCAAAGCCATCGTCGAGAGCATTTTTGCGCAGATCGTCGAATCTGCGAAGGCCGGTGTGGAAACATCGATCCCCTCCTTCGGTAAGTTTAAGGTCAAGCAGACACCCGAGCGCGAGGGCCGCAACCCATCCACGGGGGCGACGATCAAAATCGCCGCCGCCAAGAAGCTGACCTTGACGCCGGGCAAGGCGGTGAAAGACGCACTCAACGAGTGAGCCAACTGTCGCCAGCGACCTGCACGTCCTGAAAATAGGTCCTCGCTCCAACAGCCGTCCTTCCGGGTCAACGGCGGCAAGAATGGCGGCTGCCGCGGACAGAGCCATGCAGGCTGTCGAATTTCAGTTCTAGGGTAAAGTAGCCGCCTGGCAACGCCGTGCTTGGGCCTCCACTCCTTTCCGAAGCGGCCTTTCTTACGGCCCGGGTCGAGCATCCTCCTCCGACGCGCCACCGCTCACGTTCGAATCCGGGCACATTTCGAACATCTCTATGATCAGGCTGGCCTCATGGTCAGGCTCGACGAAAGACGGTGGGTCAAGACCGGTATTGAGTTCTCGGACGGATATGGCTTGCTCGGCAGTGTGCTGACGGATGAAGCCTCCGACTGGGCCACAGGGCGATATCACTGCAATCCGTCAAATTTCTGGATAAGGGTGACCGTCCAAAGCGGCGTCCTAAGGATCAATCATCAGACGATGGACAGACATGGCCACTGGTCCGCCTCTGTCCATTCCCAAAGATGGAGCGCTATCTAGTCCGCCCCATGTGCTGCCCTCCCGAGCGTTCAGGCTTGGAGGTAAGGTTTAGCGAGTGGCAGCTTGGGCAGGCTCTGGGCCACGACCTTCATGACTTGTCGTAGTCGCCAAAGCCTTACACTTTGGCTAGGTCAACTGCAGCGAGCAAATCCTGCAGACGTGCTAGCCGAGGCTGGTGAGAACTAACATGCCGTGGTTTCTTGTCACCATGATCTGCGGCTAAAACCGTCCAGCGCGTTCCCCCGTCAAGATGATGATCACATTCAGGACGTGGTTGTTGCGATGCGTCTTTGCTATTCCTGACCTGCCAAAAAAAGATGGGCTCACGGTAACCCGGAGCCCATTAAGTGTGAAGGTCATAGAACCTCCAGAGGGGAACAGCAGATACGCGGAACTGGGAGGAAGCCGCGTGATGCATCTGCTTTGGGCTGTATGGGCGTTTTTTGACCAAATGGACAACATTTATTGCGCAGCTCAGCTATGTGCGCTCTGCATCGCTCCTGCCGCTGCGGCGCTCTCCCGGGCTTGTAGTTTATGCGAAATTGCCAATAGTTGAGAGATGTCAAATGCACTTCGCATCGCACGCGGCCGCTTCGGGAGGGTGGCGCTGCTGGATATGGATCGGCCCCTGGTGCGACACGCGCACCCGCATTGCCATGTCCTATTGAAGGTCGAGGGTGCCGACACGCAGTTTTCGGTGCGCGACCGGCTCGTGCCCCTTACCGACGGAAGCGCTGTTCTCATCAACGCCTGGGAACCTCACGCCTATGCGCACGACCAGACGCGGCCAAAAACGGTCATCCTTGCGCTTTACATCGAACCGCAATGGCTGGGTTATTTTCGCCCGAACTGGGCGGCAAGCCACGCACCCGATTTCTTTGCCTCCAATGTCGGCTCCATCAACCACGACGTCCGTACGCTTACACGTAAGCTTGCGGAGGCCATGGTGCAGGAGCCGAACAGTTCCGACGTGCACGAAGTGCTTCTCGGCGAACTGATGGTCGCCGTCATTGAACGCTTCGCCGACTGGCGGACGTTGCCAAATTCTATCCGGGATCTCGCCTCACGCCACCGCGTCGACTTCCGCGTCCGAAAGGCTGTCGAGCGCATCAAGTCGGCACCAGGCGAGATCTCGGATCTGGATCTTTTGGCGAGCGACGTCGGCCTGTCGCGGGCGCATTTCTTCCGGCTGTTCGAGACCTCGATGGGGGTCACCCCCCGGGTCTTTCTCAACGTGCAGCGGCTGGAAAAAGCTGTTGCGGCCGTCGCCGATGGAACAGGAAGCTTCGCTACGATCGGCGATCAACTCGGCTTTTCTGTGCCGGCGCATTTCTCGCGCTTCTTCCACGACCATGCCGGCTCCTCGCCGAGCATCTTCCGCAATGTAAGCCGACTGTCGGCGCGCGATTTTGAGACTCCTGGGTAAGGTCTGATACGCATCGGTATCGTCTGAAC
>DASYHX010000372.1:0-2317 GCA_035998065.1 Pseudorhizobium sp. | reverse complement strand
GCCGGCGGCGGCTCCGGTGGCGGCAAGCGTCAGCTGTGTGAAGGCGTTGGTGAGGCTACCCTCGACATCGCCAACTCCTCGAGCAAGATGAGCGCGAGCGAACTCGAAAGCTGCCAAGCTGCCGGCGTTGAAGACGTCCGTGAAGTGGTGTTCGGTTACGACGGCATCGTCTTTGCAACTGGCATCGACCAGGGCGACTTCGCACTTGAGCCCGTGCACCTCTATAAGGCAATTGCCGCTCAGGTTCCCGTCGATGGCGAACTGGTCGACAATCCCTACACCAACTGGTCCGAAATCGACTCCTCCCTGCCTGACCAGGACATCTTTGTTGCCATCCCCGGCACCAACCACGGCACCCGCGAAGTCTTCGACGAGCGCGTTCTGGAACTCGGTTGCGAGGCCGCTGGCCTGCCCGAAATGGACGAAGATGCCATGGAAGCCGCTTGCCTGACCCCGCGTCAGGACGTGGTTGTCGAGATCGCTGGCGACTACACTGAGACTCTCGCTCGCCTGCAGTCGAACCCAGAAGCCATTGGTGTGTTCGGCCTTTCCTTCTACGACCAGAACCGCGACACTCTCAAGGTTGCCACGGTTGACGGTGTTGAGCCGACCCTAGAGACCATTGCTTCGGGTGATTACCCGATCTCCCGTCCGCTGCAGTTCTACGTCAAGGGCGCGCATATCGGCGTGATCCCCGGCATTGAAGACTACGTAGCCTTCTTCCTGTCCGAGCAGATGGCTGGTGCCGGCGGTGCTCTGGAAAGCGCTGGCCTGGTTCCTGCTTCCAGCGAGTTCCTGACTGAGCAGCTCGACGCCTTCAACAACGGCACGCAGTACCAGCCCGAGTAATTCGGCTCACTGTAAATAACGAGGATCCCGGCGCTACCGGGGTCCTTCCCTTTCGAATTAGGGCGGGGTTCAGATCACCTCGGCTCTCCAGGAGACCAGGTCGCCGTGAACGCTCTCGTAGTCGCCGCACTTCTTCTGGTCCTTCTGACAGTTTCCTATCAGGTCGGCTGGTCGCGTAGCCGCAAGCTCGCCGGCGGCAAGGGCGACCGCCTCCACTCCCGCCCGATCTATCACGGCGTCCTCGCCGCCCTCTTCGCCCTGCTCCCTGCCATTCTCATCCTCGGCTTATGGGCGCTGTTCAGCGACTACGTCTCCAGCGGTTTCATTCTGGCGCAACTGCCGCCCGAAACCGCCCGATTAACCCAGGTCCAGGTGCAAGCTGCGGTCAATCGCGTGCACGCTCTCGCCAACGGATTCGGCGTGGTCGGAACGCCATCCCCCGAGGAGATGGAAGCGGCCAGGGCATACGAGTCATTCCAACTGACCACCTCTTTGGTTGTTGTTGCTGCCGCGGCGGCTCTGGGTGCAGCGGGTCTTTTCCTGGCGCAGCGCCGCATCGGGCTCCGCCTGCGTGCGCGCACCGAAGTGGAACTGGCAATCCGCATTGCACTGATCCTCTGCTCGACCGTCGCTATCCTGACCACAATAGGTATCGTTCTGTCGCTGCTCGCTGATGCGTTCCGGTTCTTTACCTTCATCGCCCCCCAAAATTTCTTCTTCGGAACGGTCTGGAACCCGCGCTTTCAGAGCACTGGCTCTGGCTCCGCCGGCGAATATGGCCTCCTGCCGCTCCTTTGGGGCACGGTGATGATCAGCATCATCGCCATGCTGGTGGCTGTTCCAATTGGTCTGATGTCGGCGATCTATCTCTCGCAATACGCGGACAAACGCGTGCGCAGCGTAGTTAAGCCGATCATTGAGGTGCTGGCAGGTATTCCCACCATCGTCTACGGCTTCTTCGCGCTGGTTTCGGTCGGCCCCTTTCTTGCCGCTGCTGGCGATGTAATCGGTCTCGACATCAGAGCCACGAGCGCCCTGACTGCTGGCATTGTCATGGGCATCATGATCATCCCGTTCATTTCTTCGCTCAGCGATGACATCATCGCCCAGGTGCCCCGCGCGATGCGCGATGGTTCCTTGGGCCTGGGCGCCACCAAGTCCGAAACCATACGCAAGGTGCTGCTGCCCGCCGCCCTTCCCGGCGTCGTCGGCGCGATCCTGCTCGCGGTGAGCCGCGCCATCGGAGAAACCATGATTGTGGTGCTGGCGGCCGGCAACAGCCCAGTCCTGCGCTTCAATCCTGCTGAGCCGACCTCAACTGTGACCGTGAGCATCGTCAATCAGCTGACGGGCGACGCAGCCTTCACCAGCCCCCAGACGCTGGTTGCTTTTGCACTCGGGCTAACCTTGTTTGTCATGACTTTGCTGCTCAATATCATGGCCCTCTACATCGTCCGTAAATTCAGGG
>DASYHX010000177.1:0-9441 GCA_035998065.1 Pseudorhizobium sp. | reverse complement strand
CTTCAGCAAGTCCTTCGAGCGCACCTTGGACAGTCTGGTTTCGCATGCTGTCCCCGGTCAGTCCTTCGAAGCCTGGACGTTCGACGACCGCAGCAGCCGGCAGGCGGCGGAGCGTGCTCTGGCGGAGAAGGGGGTGAGTGCCCGCATCCGAAGCGCCTACAAGCCACTTCTCCATGCTTTCCTCGAAGAGATCGATCTGGAAGGCGTGGAGACAATCGAAATTGGCTACCCCGTCCATCCGGGTGCGCCGGTAAACCGCTTCCGTCTGGAGGCGTATCCTCTCGCAGCGTTGGTTGGCGACATCGATATCGCGTTCAAGGAACGCGCCGATGGTGACTTCTTTTATGACGTTGTCATGACCCGTGGCATCGAAAAGCAAGAGTTGAAGGTCCTGGCGCCAAACCGCGTTCATGTTGACGTCGCGGGCGAGACAAATGTCTCGCCGACCGGCTGGTATCGCGCTGTCGGTGACGAGAGCGGCGAAAGGCTGGCAACGGACTACGAGGCCCTGTTCGAGGCGACGGTTGACGCGGTTGTCGCCTATCCATGGGCAGCCGAAGAGCCTTACTTCGAGGAACTGAACATCCGGGTTGCGCATCCCGCCGAGGACGAGCCGCTTCCGGTGGGGGACGAGGTGGTCAGCCTTCGCGAGGCGCTGCACGAAGACTTCTATTTCTCTCTGCTCGAATTCTTCCAGAAGAAGTCGGGTCGGCCATTGGGAGACCGGGGACTGAAGCCCGGCCAGATCGTGCCGGAGATTGTGAAGTCGGACGCGGACGTTTCGGTTGTGGTCGAGCTGAAACCGCTTTCCGCCGAGGTGGCGCAAAGTGCAGGGCAGGAGATCGACGCAGCTCGAGAGCCGCTGGCAGCGTCTCAGATATATCGAGTCCTGGAAGATCTGGGGGGGGAGGCATTCGCCGCGGATGCTCGATCAGGCCGGCAACTTCAGGCCCGCTACCGTGCCGGCCGCGATGTGGCGGTGATGATCAGCGGCGGCCAGCATCCCAATGAAACGACCGGTATCGTGGGGGCGCTGCGGGCGGCAGAACGGCTACGGCAGCGAAAGGATACCCACTTTACGATATCACCGCTCGAAAACCCGGACGGTTATGCCGTGCACCAGCGCCTTCGGATCGACAACCCTCGCCACATGCATCACGCTGCGCGCTATACCGCGTTGGGTGACGATCTGGAATACCGGACGGCGGAGAACGCGGGGCCGCATCTCAACGAGAAGGCCATCCGCCTCAAGGCAGAGGATGTCAGCGGCGCCCTCCTGCACGTAAACCTGCACGGCTATCCCTCGCATGAATGGACACGGCCTTTGTCCGGCTATGTGCCACGTAATTTTGCGATGTGGACGCTGCCGAAAGGTTTCTTCCTGGTCCTGCGCCATCATTCGGGATGGGAGGACGAGGCGGAGCGCCTGCTCGACAAGGTGACCCTCCATCTCGGCGCGATCCCAGGGCTGCTGGAGTCCAACAACCGGCAGATCGAGCTCTACGAGATCCACGCGGGTGAAACGGGCTTCAGGGTCATCAACGGCTTCCCGTGCCTGTCTTCGATGGATGATCGCCACACGGTGCCGATGACCTTGATTACGGAATACCCTGACGAGACGATCTACGGGGAGGAGTTCATCAAGGGTCATACGGCCCAGATGGAGACGGTCCTTGCAGCGTATGACGCGTGGCAGGAGATCATGGCGGCGCGCGGATTCATCGCGGCGTAGGCTTGGCCGAAGGCGGTCTCGGTGGTGCGAGATGCGGCGACGCTGTCATCCCGCAGCGATATGGCGCACGTTTAGATCCCGGCGTCGGCGAAATTTACGTTGGTGTTGGCTGGCGATGTGAGCAGGTGCTCGCTAGCAGCTAGGTGCCGCAGAGGCTTAACCACATCACGCCGGCGAAGCAGAAGGGGGTCGCAACCGCGGCCGCGATCCAGACATAGCCCGCTACCTCACGCGTAAAGTCCACGGTTTCGTTTTCGCTCCGGGAAGCCATGTAGCGACGCCTCAGGAGCAAGAACGGGATGGCCACGGCCAGCAGCGAAAGCAGGAAAGCGATGATCAGGATCACACGCAGGATTGAATATCCTTCATGTGCCACCGGCGGTCTCCCCGCAAAATGGCAGCCGGTGGCTTGAACCGCGTAAAGCAGCAGGAAGAATAGGCTCCAGAGAACGAACCCGGAAATGATGGTGATTATCGGGTTGCGCATCATCGGGATATCTCGCTGGCAAGTGCCGACAACAGGAACGGGAAGCCGGCTGCGGTAATGGCAATCAATGCGCTGTACCCGTGCCACATTGCTCCGATGCGGAGGTCGAGGCTTCTTGCATGGGAAACAAAGCCACTTCGGATGCGCCAGATGCCGTAGCCGGCGAAAACCGCGCCCATAAAACTGTGAAGTGCGGCGTAGCAGAGCACCACAAATACCGTTGCTGCGGCTGCGTGCGCGTGGGGATTGGGTACGGCGCTCAGGGCCAACCAGAGCATGATTCCAGCTGTAGCGAGGTGGGTGAGGCTGGCAAGGGACAGCAATCCAGTGGAGGAAGGCCGACTGGCGGCTGCCCGCCAACCGGCGACGGCGGCAACCGTGCTCGTTACGGCTGCAAGCGCCGGCATAGAAAGTCCGATGTCGTGGGCGTCCTGTGGTGGCCAGTTTGGCGCGGAGATCCACAGGAAGAGACCACCGAAGAGCAAGGAGATATAGGCCGTGGCGTCTGCGGTGATGGCAAACACCATTGCCCACCATGAAGGGGGGCGCTCTGCCTCGATATGGGTGGATAGCTCTTGGCCGTTCCCGATCGGCAACCGGCCGACATCCTTAGCCTCGGCCGTATCCCCGCACCAGAGCAAGAAAAGGGCGATGACGGCGACGAATGCAACCGGTGTTGCCCAGTAGACCTTGAAGAGAAGAGACAAGAAAAAGCAGCCGGTGGCGATCGCCGTCCAGAGAGGCAGGAAGGTCTGGCGTGGCAGGCGTACGATGTGTTCCGGAGCGCCGGACACCATGTCAATCGCAAGCAATTCCATCCGGCCGCCGCGCGGCCAGGCCAGAAGCCCGTTTCCGGCCGCAAGATGGGGTCCGATGGCGTTTGGATCGAGCATGTCGGCGCGGCGATCTATGGTGGGCAGAGACGCAAAATTATAAGAGGGCGGTGGGGTCGCCATCGCCCATTCGAGTGTCCCGGCGCTCCAAGGATTGCGGTGAAAGGGGCGGCCAAACCGGAATATCAGGATGAAGTCGAGGGCGATGAGAGCGAAGCCCATGGTCATCACGAAACTGCCGGCGGACGAGATGAAGTTGAGCGTCTCCCATCCCGACTCCGGGGGGTATTCGAACACCCGCCGCGGCATTCCACGCAGTCCTGTCAGATGCATCATAAAGAAGGTGACATTGAAGCCGACAAAGATCATCCAGAAAGCTGCCGAAGACAGATGCTGTACCGGCTGGCGGCCGCTGATGTGCGGGAGCCAGTAGTAAGCGGCTGCGAGCATGGGGAAGACGAAGCCACCGACGAGCACATAGTGCAGGTGGGCGACCACGAAGTGGGTGTCGTGAGCCTGCCAGTCGAAGGGCACCATTGCCAGCATCACGCCAGTGAGCCCACCAATGACGAACACGAAGAAAAAGCCGAAAATGTGCAGCATCGGGATCGAAAAGCGCGGTTTCCCGTGGCTGATGGTGGCCAGCCAGGCAAAGATCTGAATTGCCGTTGGAATGGCAACGAGGGCGCTTGCCGCGGAGAAGAATGAGAGAGCCACGTGCGGGATGCCGACGGTATACATGTGGTGGACCCAAAGCCCGAAGGACAGAAACGCCATCGAAACGAGTGCTGCGATGATGATCCGGTAGCCCGCCAGAGGCGCACCTGCAAAGACTGGCAAGATAGTGGATATCGCTCCTGCCGCGGGCAAGAAGATGATATAAACCTCTGGATGCCCGAAGAGCCAGAACAGGTGCTGCCACAACAGAGGATCGCCGCCGCGCGTCGGGTCGAAGAATGGCAGGTCGAAGGCCCGTTCCACCTCAAGCAGGACCGATCCCAGGATGAGCGGCGGAAAGCCGATCAACATCATGGTTGCCACCACGAGCATGTACCATGCGAAGATTGGCATCTTGTCGAGGGACATGCCCGACGCCCGCAGCTTCAGGATCGTTACCATGATCTCGATGGCCGCCGACAGGGCAGAGATCTCGACGAATGTCACACCCAGCAGCCAGACATCCGAATTGATGCCTGGTGAGTAGGTATTTGAGGAGAGGGGCGTGTACATAAACCAGCCGCTGTTCGGTGCCACCCCGGCGACCAAGGCAGCAATCAGTAAGCTCCCTCCAAAGAGATAGCACCAGAAGCCGTAGGCGGAGAGCCGCGGGAAGGCCAGATCCCGAGTGCCCAGCAGCTTTGGAAGCAGGTAGATCGCCAAGCCTTCGAAAAACGGGATCGCGAACAGGAACATCATAATCGAGCCGTGCATGGTAAATACCTGCGCGTACTCTTCTGCGTCCATGAAGACGCTTTCGGACGAAGCGAGCTGCGTGCGGATCAACATGGCGAGCAGTCCGCCGACTGCAAAGAAGATGAGCGACGTCAACATGAAGCGACGGCCGACCACGTTGTGATTGACTGCGGCGAGACGAGTCAGGCCCGGCTTCGTTCCCCATATTTCCTCAAGTGCACGATGCAGTTCAATCGCGGATGTTTCGGGCTTCATGGTGTTTGTTCTCCGGGCCCGAGTGCATTCTGATAGTCTTCGGCTGCATGGGCACGAACTTCGAAGTCCATACCTGCATGCCCGACGCCGCAGTACTCGGAACACTGGCCGCCGTAACGTCCTGGCCGGTCCGCGCGAAGCCTTAGGAAGTTCGTATGTCCGGGGACTGCGTCTATCTTCCCCGCTAGTCTAGGGACCCAGAAGCTATGAATGACGTCATCGCTTTCCACCGCCACTTCGATTGTGCGACCGGCAGGAATGTGGAGTACGCCAACGGTGGAAGGGTTTCCTTCTACTTCAGGATACCGGAAGACCCACTGCCAACGCGTTCCCGTTGCCTCGATCCTAACCAGATCAGCGGGAAGCTCAGACCCGCCTCTTAGCAGATACTCTCCTTGCCAGAAGGCGTAGAAGGTCAAGGCAGCGAGAATTGGGATCGGCAGGCCCAGGCCGCCGGCGAGTATCCAGGTGCGAGGCGAGAGCCGTCTGCCGAGTTGCGGCTTATAAACGAGGAGGAGAAAAAGTCCGACGACCAGCAGAAACAACGGGACCGCGGCTGCCAACATGACCCACCAGAGCCTTGCAATAGACTCGGCCGAGGGCCCAGCCGGATCCAGAGCGGAAACATGGCCTGTGCATCCGCCAAGGGCGAATGCACAGGATACTGTGAACGCTCGCTGGAACCAGCGCCAGCCTTGCTGGATTGATGTCGCAAAGGGAGCCTGGTGATGGAAACGAGCGAAACCCAAGAAAATCCAGTGATTTCGAAAATCGAGGAAAAGGACGTGACGTCGGCCGTCGCCGTTGCTGGTCACCCTTTGCATGCGATGACCGTCCATTTCCCCATTGCGCTCGTTTTCATCACTCTGGCAATTGATGTTCTTTATTGGTGGACCGGCGATCAATTCTGGCTCCGATCCGGGGTCTGGTCTTCTGGCGGTGCATTCTTCATGGGTGTAGCCGCGGGCCTTGTCGGTACGGTCGAACTCCTGTCGGTGGCTGGCATCCGAGAACGCGTGGCGAGTTGGGCGCATGCGATTGCGGCGATGATGCTCATAGCCATCGCCGGGTTGAACTGGGGCCTGCGCGTTACCGACTCTATCGATATCGTTCCACATGGATTGCTGGTTTCGACATTGGCGGCTGTCGTAACCGGAATGGCCGGTTGGCATGGGGGCAAACTCATCTTTGATCATGGGATCGGACTAATGGTATCTCCCAAGGACTGATGGACTGGACAAAGCGGCCCAATCCCCCTGGTGCCAAAAGATCTTCCGCAGCCGGTTCACTAAGAATAGGCTTGGCCAGCACCACGGTCACGATCGCAACAACCACCCCGCTTGTGAGAACAGTAGCCAGTACGAACCGCCAGACCGGATAAATCTCTCCCTCGCGAAACAGCCGGATAATCACCAGGCCTGTTAGGACATGGAGAATCACTAGCGCTGCGACGAAGAGAAGCTTGAGCGAAAACCATCCTGCAAACGTTTGTTGGCCGAAGATCAGAAGTATTCCTGTCGCAACGGCAATGAATGCAGCCGGCGAGATGATGACGACATAGGAAAAGCGGACCATCATCTGCAGGCGGTAGAGTGCATCATCGTCCTGAACATACGCGCGCTGGACGTACAGGCCAGGCAGGCTGATCAGGCCCCCTGCCCAGATCGCGATCGCTGCGATATGAAAGAACTTCAACGCCAGGATCATTCGGTTACTCGTTTGGTTTTCTCTGGTCAGCCTTGATCATTGGCTGAACGGCTTCGCTCGCTTGGGTCTGATGGCACTTAGGGCGGGAGGCTATCGCTTCTAGTCACGAGGAGGAGATTCAACTAGAGGCGGATGCTTGCGATCGCAGGCGCCGCTGAAACATTGGGTAATCATCCGTTATCAGATGAGTTGGATCATTCTTCCACCATAGTCGTTCTCTCACATTACAAAGGCGGCTGGCTTCAGCGGTCACCGCATTTTGTTCAGAAGGAGATTTGAAGATGAGAACTTTACTCGCGTTGAGCCTAACGGCCTCTGCCCTTACATTCGCAACGGCGCCGGCGGCTTTCTCCGCCGATGCGGTTCGTTATCAGGAAGCGGCGCCCTACCAGGAAGCGGACGCTCGAAACGGCGTGAAGATCGGCTATCTGACCTGCGACATCGGTGGGGGCGTTGGCTACGTTCTCGGATCCGCTAAGGAGGTGAGCTGCGTGTTTACGTCAACGGACGGGGATCGCCATGACGCCTATGTTGGCAGCATCCGAAAGATGGGCATCGACGTCGGGTTCACAACCCGCGGTAAGATGGTTTGGGCAGTCTTCGCACCAACAGCCGGTTACCACACGGGTTCGCTCGGTGGCCTTTACCAAGGCGCGACGGCAGAAGCTACGGTGGGTGCCGGCGTCGGCGCTAACATACTGATTGGCGGAACTTCCGGATCGATCCATCTGCAGACGGTTAGCGTTCAGGGCCAACTGGGCCTGAACTTGGCTGCAGCCGGTACTTCCATGACGCTGACCCCCGTCAGCTAATTTAGACTTTACAGACTTGCAGGAGTGGCCTTTCCGTCCAGCGGAGAGGCCACTTCTGCTTCTTGTTAATATTCCCCTCTCCTTCGCCTGGGTTGAGTATCCCACCAATCCGGGGTATTCGCCCCCCTTCAGACCAAAGCTCAGAGGTAAGGCGTGACCAGCCGCATCCAGACCCCCTACTACCTGATCGATAAATCCAAGTTGCTCCGCAACATGGAAAGGATTGCGCATGTGAGGGAAAACTCCGGCGCCAAGGCTTTGCTGGCACTCAAATGCTTTGCGACGTGGTCGGTGTTTGACTTCATGCGAGAGTATATGGACGGCACCACGTCTTCTTCGCTGAACGAAGTCCGCCTCGGTCACGAACGCTTCGGAAAGGAGACGCATGCCTATTCCGTCGCCTATGCGGATTATGAAATCGACGAGGTGGTGAGCCACGCCGACAAGATCATCTTCAATTCTATCGGGCAGTTGGAGCGCTATTCGGATAATGCATCCGGAATCGTGCGGGGCCTGCGCCTGAACCCACAGGTGTCTTCCTCCAGCTTCGATCTTGCCGATCCTGCGCGGCCATTCTCTCGCCTGGGGGAATGGGATGTCTCGAAGGTTGAGAAGATAATGGATCGCATCAGCGGTTTCATGATCCACAACAACTGTGAGAACAGCGACTTTTCCCTGTTCGACCGCATGCTCGGGCAGATTGAAGAGACCTTTGCACCGCTGCTGAAGCGTGCCGAGTGGGTAAGTCTCGGAGGAGGCATCCATTTTACAGGCGACGACTATCCGGTT
Organism: Pseudorhizobium sp.; assembly: GCA_035998065.1. Classification (GTDB taxonomy): domain Bacteria; phylum Pseudomonadota; class Alphaproteobacteria; order Rhizobiales; family Rhizobiaceae; genus Neorhizobium. The sequence continues at coordinate 1,413 of DASYHX010000177.1, read as the reverse complement.
GACGCCCTCTGCGAACGGTTGAAGCGTTTCGCCGGAGACTATGGGGTGCAGGTCTATCTGGAGCCTGGCGAGGCGTCGATCACCCGGTCAACAACACTCGAAACAACGGTTCTCGACACGCTCTACAACGGCAAGCAGCTCGCGGTCGTGGATTCGTCGATCGAAGCGCACATGCTGGATTTGCTGATTTACCGGGAGAGCGCGGAGGTTTCCCCAAATCAGGGCCCCCATCGTTACATGATCTGCGGCAAGTCCTGTCTCGCCGGCGATATCTTCGGCGAGTTCGACTTTCCGGAGGAGCTTAAGATCGGCGACCGCGTCTCGTTCCAGGACGCCGCCGGTTATACGATGGTCAAGAAGAACTGGTTTAACGGCGTGAAAATGCCCGCAATCGCCATTCGCGAATTGGATGGCAGCATCAGAACGGTCCGTGAGTTCGGCTATTCGGACTACGAACAAAGTCTCTCGTGAGGCTTCTGACGATTGGACACGAAGGAGTTGGTCCCCATTATGAAAAAGAACGTCCTCATCATCGGCGCCGGCGGCGTCGCTCAGGTGGTGGCGCATAAGTGCGCTCAGAATAACGATGTGCTGGGCGATATCCATATCGCGTCGCGCACCAAAGCCAAGTGTGACGCGATCATCGCTTCAGTCCACGAGAAGAAGGCGATGAAACAGCCGGGCGTGATCGAGGCTCACCCTCTCGACGCCCTCGACATCGAAGCCACCAAGTCGCTCATCAAGAAGCTCGGCACCGAGATTGTCATCAATGTCGGCACCGCCTTCCTCAACATGTCGGTCCTGCGGGCCTGCATGGATACCGGCGTTGCCTACATCGACACCGCGATCCATGAAGAGCCGAACAAGATCTGCGAAACGCCGCCATGGTATGGAAACTACGAGTGGAAGCGTGCGGCTGAGTGCGAGGAGAAGGGCATCACCGCCATTCTCGGCGCAGGCTTCGACCCAGGCGTCGTCAATGCCTATGCCCGTCTTGCCAAGGACGACTATCTCGACAAGGTCACCGATGTCGATATCGTCGACATCAATGCCGGCAGCCACGGCAAGTATTTTGCCACCAACTTCGACCCGGAAATCAACTTCCGCGAGTTCACCGGCGTCGTCTATTCCTGGCAGGGCGGCGAATGGAAGGTCAACAAGATGTTCGAGATCGGCAAGGACTACGACCTGCCGGTCGTCGGCACCCGCCGCGCCTATCTCTGCGGCCATGACGAGGTGCATTCGCTGGCCAAGAACATGGATGGCGCCGACGTGCGCTTCTGGATGGGCTTCGGCGACCACTACATCAACGTCTTCACGGTGCTGAAGAACATTGGTCTGCTTTCGGAGCAGCCGGTGAAGCTCGCCGACGGATCGGAGGTCGTGCCGCTCAAGGTCGTCAAGGCTTGCCTG
>DASYHX010000164.1:0-2456 GCA_035998065.1 Pseudorhizobium sp. | reverse complement strand
GTAGCTCATCATCATTTTCCTGTGCCGCTTGAGGGAACGCCCGACCATGGAACTTGTTCGTCTGAGGCAGACGCTAGAGGAAAATGCGATATGAAAATCACGGGAACGGACGTTATCGTCGAAGGCCGAGGCACGGGAGGCCTTACTGTGGAGTACGTCCTTGAAGGCGGCTTCGTCGTTTCTGTCAAAGTGCCCGCCGACGCTGAAGGCTACACCCGCACAAATGCGGTGCGCGAGGTGAAGAGGCTTCTGGAGCGCCTGGTTCAGACCGGAGCTCTGCCGAAAGAGATGGTTGACGGCGAGAACCAGGACGGTCAAGCCTCCACTATGGCCGCATCGCCGAACTCTCCCAGGGATCGAGCCGGGCGATCTGACCAAGGTGAGTAGTCTGTCCGATAGCAGCAGCTTAACGATAGCAGGTGATCTGGCTGTTATCTCTGGCCGATCTACCATCGCCCCAACCTACGGGCCGACGAAACCCGCAATGCGCGCTGCACCTTGGCTCGCAGCCGTAGCCCTTGCGATCCAGGCAGTGGCCGCCTGCGCCTGGTGGCCGTGCCAGACCACGAACGCAGATCAGAAAGAGAGCGGAACGATGCCGCCATCAGCGAGACGGTACAGCCCAGAGATGGGGGATGTTTTCGAGTGACTGAGCGCCGCGAAGATAGCCTCTCCGTCGGCCTTGCCTGCATTCCATCGCCGGTTTATCGATTCCTCCGAAAACTCGAAGAACTTCAGTGCGGTCTCATCCTGATGTCCTTTGTAGGAGAGATGGATGATGGCGATCTGGTTCGGGAAAGCGTCCGGTGATCGCGTGAGAGCTGCGCGCAGCGCGTGCCGGCTTTGGCTTGAGAACACCAGTTCCTGCGTTCTCTGGATGGCATTGTCCAATGAACGGGGGCATCGGCCGCGCGCATCCACCAGGTCGACCGCAAGGCATAGAACCTCATCCGCCTCGCTGGTGGGAAGAAGTGGAGCAATGGGTAGATTGGCGGAGACCCCTGGATCGACATAGACCCGTCCCTCGATGCTGACGGGGGGAAATGCGACGGGAAAGGCAGTGCTCGCCATGAGATGTTCTACCTCAACGCCGCCAGCATGACTGTCGAATACGACGTCCTCTCCCGTCTCCACATCAACTGCCGTCACTTGCAGCCGCACTGGGCCATTCTTTAACAGGTCGAAGTCGATCAACTCGAGGAGGGTCCGACGCATAGGAGCGGTATCGAACATCGACGGGCGGCCTGTCCATGCAAACGGCATCAGCGACCAAGCGCCCTGCAGCGTAGGACGAAACAAGCCTGGTCGCCCTTGGGTTAACGTCTGCAGTAGCGACGACCATCTGCTGAACGTATCCGGCAATGGAGAAAGCGACGGTGGCAGGAGACTCTTTGACTGAGCGGTCTTCCAGAAAGCATGAAGCGCTCGCATGCGAGCATCCGGAGGGTTGCCTGCGATGAGAGCCCCCACGACTGCTCCGATCGACGCGCCCGCAATCCGTGCCGGCGGACGTCCCGCTTCTTCAAGCGCTTGGTAAACCCCGGCGTGATAGGCGCCGAGCGCGTTGCCGCCCGATAGGCACAGCCAGACTTCAGGCGCGTGGTTTTTCATCGTCGGCTCCAATGTGCTTATGCTGGCGGCTGCGCAGACTTAGTTGAAGATGCTGCGCCTACTGGCTCGTGGGCAACCTGGCGGCTGTCTTCGTCAATTATCCGGGCGCCGCGCTGACGGGTAAGATACCGCCAGATCCACTGGACGCTGACCAGCACACGCTTTTCGAAGTTGACGAGGAGATAGACATGGACCACCGCCCACAGGAGCCACGCTGACCGGCCCTTAACGTCCAGCGACCGAAGTCGAATATGGCGGCGTGCCTGCCGACCACTGCTGTGTTGCCACGATTTTTGAAGCTGAAGGGATGCGTTTTTTGGCCCGCGGGGGCGCGAAGCATCCGGCCAAGATACTGCCCTTGCTGTTTCGCCACTTGCGCAAGGGCTGGAAGAGGAGCGTTGTCATTCCCGAGCGCGAGAGCGGTATCCCCGATCGCATAGATGTCTTGGATGCCTGAGACCTGCAGATCGGCTCCAACGGGAATACGTCCCCCTCGTGGTGCCTCCATGGAGAGCCATTTGTATGCCGGCGATGCCTTCACGCCGGCGCCCCAGACGATACAACCAGCCTCAATCTCCTCATCACCTATCCACACACGGCCCTCTTCGACGGCGGATACTGCCTGACCTAGCCTGATCTCAACCCCGATCTTCGTCAGTAGTCGGCAGCATAGCTACTTAGATGGTCGGGAAACGACGCCAGGATCCTCGGGCCCGCCTCAAGAAGGACAACCCGCATTTGGTCAACCGTAAGGGCACGATAGTCACGGTTGATCATATAGCGCCCAAGCTCCGAAATCGCCCCGGCCATTTCCACTCCGGTCGGACCCCCGCCGATAACGATGC
>DASYHX010000160.1:0-3827 GCA_035998065.1 Pseudorhizobium sp. | reverse complement strand
CCGCTGGGTTTCGGCGCAGGGACGCTGCATCGCCGATGAAGCCGGCTGTTGCGCACGTTTCCCCGGCGTCAGCTACGACATCACCGAGCGGATGACGGCGGACCTGGCGCTGCGGGCCGCCAAGGCGGAACGCGACTTCGTCGTAGAGCTGACGACCAGGCAGCGCACTGCGTCCGATCCCGAGGCGATCATTCGACTGTCCTCCGAGGCGCTTGGCGAACGGCTCGGCGTTCATCGTGCCGGCTTTTATCGCCTGATGGGCGAAACACAGATGCGGCACGGGGGCAACTGGTCGGACGGTACGCTTGCACCGCTGACCGGGCTTCAACCCGTTAGCGCCTTCGGCGCCCGGGCGGAGCGTCAGCGCCGCCTCGGCCGCACGCTGGTCTTCAGTGACAGTCGGTACGATGACGGCGGCGACCTGACCGCCTATGCAGAAGGCGGCGTGCTGGCCGGGCTCTGCGTCCCGCTCATGAAGGATGGCCGCTGGCAGGCCGGCATCTACCTCCATCAGGCCGATGTCCGCCACTGGACGCCCGCTGAGGTGTCGCTGGTCAGGGAAGTCGCAGAGCTGACCTGGCTCGCGGTCGAGCGCGCCGAGGCGCTGATGCGGCTTGCCCAGCGCGTCGATCAGCAAAGCGTCGCGCTCGCTGAAGCCAGCTCGGAAATTCGGGAGGAATCCGGCAAGCGGGTCGCGGCCGAAAGTCAGGTGCGCCAGCTTCAGAAGATGGAGTCGCTCGGCCGGCTGACCGGCGGGATCGCGCATGACTTCAACAACATGCTGGCGATCGTCATCGGCGGGCTCAACCTCGCACAGCGCAGGCTTGCCCGCGGCGAGCAGGACATCGGCAAATATCTGGACGGTGCGCTGGAAGGCGCCAACCGCGCTGCGACGCTGACACAGCGCCTGCTTGCCTTCTCGCGTCAGCAACCGCTTTCACCGGAATCACTGGATGCGAACAAGCTCGTCTCGGGGCTGGCCGAACTGCTGACCCGCTCGCTCGGCGAAATGGTCCAGCTTGAGACGATCCTGGGGGCGGGGCTTTGGAGAGCCAAGGCTGATCCGGCCGAACTGGAGAATGTCATCGTCAACCTTGCGGTCAATGCACGCGACGCCATGCCCGAAGGCGGCAAGCTGACGATCGAGACCTGCAACGTCCATGTCGATGACGATTATGCCCGCGACGCCGAAATTGCGCCGGGTCAGTACGTCCAGATCGCGGTGAGTGACACCGGCACCGGCATCGCGCCCGATGTGATGGCCAAGGTCTTCGACCCCTTCTTCACCACCAAGCCGTCCGGCAAGGGTACCGGGCTGGGTCTCAGCCAGGTTTTCGGCTTCGTTCGCCAGTCCGGCGGTCATGTGCGCGTCTATTCCGAGGTCGGACATGGAACGACGTTCAAAGTCTATCTGCCCCGCTTCTATGGTGACGAGGTACCCGTCAGGCGGCGCAAGGCAGCGCCGGTGCGTCTGGGCAAGCCTACCGAGATTGTCATGGTGGTCGAGGATGAGGAAGGCGTTCGAAACAATTCGGTCGAGGCGCTGCGCGAGCTGGGCTACACGGTCCTCCACGCAGGCAGCGGACCGGAAGCGCTGGCGATGATCGAAGCCGGCCAGGACGTGACGCTGCTGTTCACCGACATCGTCATGCCCGGCATGACGGGACGCCAGCTTGCCGATCGTGCTGTCGAGCTGCTGCCGCTGCTCAGGGTCGTCTACACTACGGGCTATACCCGTAACGCCGTCGTGCATAACGGAATCCTCGATCCCGGCACCAACTTCTTGCCCAAGCCGTTCGGAATCGATCAGCTCGCGGCAAAGATCGCGGAGGTGCTGGACGCCTGAGGGAGCCACCCAAGCCGTTGATCGTTGAGGCAAAGAGGCCCCCGAACCAAGCTGTATGTCGTATGTGTCACGTGCTGATTATCGAGGACGAGCCGTTCCTGGCGATGACGATCCAGGAAGTGCTTGAGGACGAAGGCGCCACCTCGTTCGATATCGCCGTGACACAGGCCGACGCAGTTGCCTCTGCGGTCGAGAAGCGCCCCGACCTCATCACCTCCGACGTGCGGCTAATTGAAGGCACCGGACCCGCAGCCGTACAGGAGATTCACCGGCGTATCGGCGAGGTGCCGGTGATTTTCATCAGCGCGACGCTCGAGGAGTGCCGCCCCTGCAATCCCCCGGGGATCGTCCTTGGCAAGCCGCTACAATTGGATGCCCTGGAGCGGGCGTTTCGTCGGATGATCTTATAATCTGCCGAACTGCTTTTGTTTTATCTTTGTTGCCCGTTTCCCGCACCCTGAGGACATAACGTGGCCCGTTTGGACGCAAGCTGATACATCAGCTTTCACCCGATGCGAGCGTTTACAACCCGTAACAATACAGTATTTCGTCGATGGTGTCAGAACCGAACGGTTGTAGCACCACTATCGCCGGAGAACGGGCCAACCGGGTAGCAGTCGTATTCCCGTTTGATGCTGTTGTTGCGATTTAAGGAAGCCCTGAGCTTTGCCGAAATTAGATCCTAATGGGAATGCCTCGGCCGTATCGTTGGTCGTTCCTCGTGAGAAAGCATCGGCTCGCTCCCTAGCCGTCTTGACCGACAGAGGGGGTGATGGAAGTTGCAGGAGTCTGCGCGATCCATATTATCTCGCCATTAGGTGTTTGATCCCACGGTTTGATGGTGCGATCCTTTCGTTGGAATGGAAGGAAGCCGTATGGGACAGGTACGTCACGGGAGCGCCACGACCACGCACGCTGTCCGAGCAGCAATACAGCGATCGCAAGCTTCGCTCGCGACGCTGAGCCGTGAGCTGGGGATCAACCCCAAGACGGTGGCGAAGTGGCGTAAGAGGGCGACCGTCGAGGATCTGAAGACCGGGCCGAAGGCCTCTCATTCAACGACCCTGACCGAGGCGGAGGAGGCAATGGTGGTGGCGTTCCGTCGCCACACCCTGCTACCGCTCGACGACTGCCTCTACGCATTGCAGCCGTCGCTACCGCACCTGACCCGGTCAGCGCTGCACCGTTGCCTTCAGCGACACGGCATCTCACGGCTACCGGATGTCGAGGGCGACAAGCCCAAGCGTCAGCGCTTCAAGCGTTATCCGATCGGTTTCTTCCACATCGATATCGCCGAGGTGCAGACTGCCGAAGGCAAGCTCTATCTGTTCGTTGGCATAGACCGCACCAGCAAGTTCGCAGTCACCCAGTTGGTCGACAAGGCCGATAGGCGCACAGCATGGGAGTTCCTCGAACACCTGCTGAAGGCCGTGCCGTACCGGATACACACGATCCTGACCGATAATGGCATTCAGTTCGCCGAGCAGCCGCGCAACCGGAACACCGCCTGGTCGCGCCAGATGCGCTTCGACATGATCTGCGAGGCAAACGACATCGAACACCGGCTCACCAAGCCGAACCACCCGTGGACGAACGGTCAGGTCGAACGGATGAACCGCACCATTAAGGAGGCGACGGTCAAACGCTTCCACTACGAGAGCCACGACCAGCTCCGGACGCACCTCGCCGACTTCATGGCCGCCTACAACTTTGCCCGCCGGCTCAAGACGCTCAGCGGCCTCACACCCTACGAATACATCGCCAAGATCTGGACGTCAGAGCCAGACCGGTTCATCGTCGACCCGATCCACCAGATGCCGGGACTGAACACCTAGCGGACGCGGGTCCAGGTCTGCGTCTTGCACAACGGCACGAACACGCAGCCACGCACTTTGAGCTGATCGCGGCCGATCGGCGTCAGCTTGGCGCCATACGTCTTTCCATCATCCGCATTGTAGATCCGGCCGCCGCTCCAGACCTC
>DASYHX010000107.1:0-8160 GCA_035998065.1 Pseudorhizobium sp. | reverse complement strand
GCGCCACTTTCGCCTTGAAGGCCGGGCTATGGTTCCGCCTGGGTCTCTTGCTCATCGTCTCTCCTGATCACGGCCATCCTGGCCGCCTTCAGGCAGACAATCCACTCAGCCCACTGTGCAGATTGGCCGAGCCACCTCTCCGAGACCGAACGTCAGCCCTACCGCCAGCCCCCGGGAAAGGACGGAGGAGGCCGTTCGCACCATGAAGCCGTAGGTGAGGGCGACCAGTGCGAGCATGGCCAAGCCATGGATCAGCGTAAGGGGATTCGCCAGCGCCTGCACGTGTTCGCCTTCCGGGGACCGGTTCTACCCGGCGAGCCTTAGTGGGCCTCACTGAAGCCGCGGTGAATCACTTCGCTAAATATCGATCTGAACGCTTTCCGGGAGCAGGGGACTCTCGGAGAAAGCCTGCGCGAACGATGGAGTTGCCGACCGCAGATGAACAGCGCGAGCCGGCGCTGCCGGGAGCGACACGGGTCTGAAGGCAGCGGGCCGGCGTGACTGCCGGCCCGCTGCCTTTCCGTTCAGAACTCCTGCCAGCTCTCGTCGTTCGCGTGCTCTGCGAGCGCAGCACTGCCCTGGCCAGTGCTGCGCAGTTGCACGACAGGCTGGCTCGGCTGCCGTGCACGGCCGGCGGCTGGGCGCCCGGACAGGCTCGCCGAGGTGCGGAACTTCGCCATCGCCGTCGCCAGTTCCTCGGTCTCGTTGGTCAGCGTCTGGCTCGCCGCCGTCGCCTCCTCCACCATCGCCGCGTTCTGCTGCGTCACCTTGTCCATCTGGTCCGCCGCCCCCGACACCTCGCGAAGGCTCGTCGCCTGCTCGCGCGCCGAGGCCGCGATCGTCGAAATCACCTCCGCCATCGAACTCACTTCCGTGACGATCTCTTCCAGCGACTTGCCCGAGGCCGTCACCAGCTCGACGCCCGTGCCGACCTGCTCGCGCGAGGTCGCGATCAGCGTCTTGATCTCCTTGGCCGCCTCCGCCGAGCGCTGCGCGAGACCCCGCACCTCCTGCGCCACCACCGCAAAGCCCCGGCCCGCCTCGCCGGCCCGCGCCGCCTCGACCCCGGCGTTCAGCGCCAGGAGGTTGGTCTGGAACGCGATCTCGTCGATCACCGAGATGATCGAGTTGATCTTCTCCGATGACCGCTCGATTTCATCCATGGCGTTGACTGCTTTGCCAACGACCGCACCGCCTTTTTGCGCCTTCTCGCGAGCAACTGCAGCAACCCGCTGCGCCCTGTCTGCGCCGTCCGCCGTCTCGTTTACCGCCTGCGTCACCTCGCCCAGCGCCGCCACCGTCTCCTCCAGGCTCGCCGCCTGCTGTTCGGTCCGGTGCGCCAAGTCGTTCGATGCCGTGTTGATCTCCGACAGACCCGTGCGGATCGAAGAGATGGACGCCACGACATGACCAATTGCAGCTTCCAGCGCTGCAACGCTGTCGTTGAACTTCGCCCGGATCGGCTCGAACTCGACAGCCACACGGTCCTTCATGCGCACGGTCAGATCGCCGGCTGAGAGCCGCTCGAAGCCGACCTCCACGATTCCGACGAAAGCGCGCAGATCCTCGGCCTTGGCATTGTCGAGCACGGCCTGCCGCTTCTTCGCCTCATCCTGGCTGATCCGAGCAGCTTCGGCTTCCGCCGCCAGCTCGTCGCGCTCTATGGCCGCCTTCTTAAACGCCTCGACCGCGCCGGCCATCTCGCCGACCTCGTCCTTCCGGCTGGCACCCGGCACCATCACGTTCTTGTCGCCTGCCGCCAGCTTGCGCATAACGCCGGTCATCTGGGTGATCGGCGCAGCGATCGAGCGGAACAGCAAGAAGCCCATGAACAGCGAGATCAGCAGAGCGGCCACGGTGCCGAGGGCGAGTGTGAGATTTGCTGCACTTTGTGCCGCGTCCCGCTCGACGACGCGAGCAGCGATCAGAGCCTCCTGTCCGGCCCGGACCTCGTTGATGACGGTGCGCGCTTCTGCAAGCGTCAACCTGCCCGTCAGGGCAAAGGCCTGATCACGAGTCATCGGATTCTGAGCTAGCTCGAGTTGCCGCTCCGCAGACTTTTGCTGCCAATTCGCGACGATCGCCTGCAGTTTCTCAACCCGATTCCGTTGTTCCAATGAGACGGTGTGGGCTCTGAATGAGTCGGCATGAGCCGTAAACTCTGCCTTCGCGTCCTCGTAAGTGGAGAGGTAGCTTTCCTGGCCGCTCAGCAAGAAGCCGCGGACGGCATTCTGCTGGTCGATCATGTTCTCGAGCATATGCTCGGCGTCGATCGTCAACGCGAAGCTGGCCTGATTAAGGTCCGCGCTCGCGTCGATTGCTCCCAAGGTGCGGAAGACGAAGAAATTGGCGGCGCTCATCGCGATGATGACCGCAAGGAAGGCGAAGACGAGTTTTCTCGCCATGCTGAGGTCGTTGATTTTCACGGTCTTGTTCCGGTGGGGTTCATGGGGAGGATGTCCCTGCGACATCAAGAAGAAGTAGCTCCACCTTTGGTTAAGACCGCATTACCGCCGCGGAAACCTGGCGCTTATGTAACCTCGCGGAGGCGAAGGCAGTCGAGATTTCGGCCGGAAAGCTCGGAGGCAACAGGATCGGGCGGTATCAAGAAACCGCTGGATGTTCGCCGAAATGGAAACGTCAGAGGAAGCTCACGGCCGATGGTCCTGTGGACTCACCGCTCGAGGTACCGCGTGGCCTTGTTCGGATGGTGCGCGTGGCCCGTCTGCCGCTCAATTTCGCGCATCACGCGGCTCCAGTAGCGGTGGGCATCTTCGGCATCGGCCACCTCCGCTAGGCGGCGCTTGCCGTTTGCTCTGTGCCAGGCCTTCTCAGGTCCGAGGAGAACACTCAGCACCTTCGCTTCCTGCCGGATCTCGGCAGGGGGTCCGAAGAGGTGGTCGCGCGAGCGGTCGAGCAACCGACGGATCATGGCGAAGTCGCCCCCCGTCTTTTGATGATCCCGGGCTTCGTCACCGCAGTCGCCGCAACCGAGCGGTCAGAACGTCTCCCAGCCGTTCGAGGTCCTGCTGAGCACGGCCTTGTTGGGGCATCTCCTTGAACTCTTCCTCCACCCCTAGCCACACCTCACGGATGCGGTCTTGCATCTCTATGCCTGCCGGAGTGATGCGGACGACGGTGCTACGATTATCTATGGGATCCTTTACCCGCTCCACCAGGCCGGACGCGACCAGGCGGTCCAGCATTCGGGAAACTGTGGGGATCCGGATCTTCAGGATGTCAGCCAAGAGAGTCACGTTCCGTGGCGCCTCCGGGTCCAATGCCAGAAGCAATTCATCCTGCCCCGCATGGATGCCGATCTTCGCCAACTCGTAACCCATCAGTGTCCTTGTGGCCCTGGTGACGGAGAAGAGGCGGGGCAGGATTCTGAGCTTCGTCGCACTCTCGGGTGTGATCATGTCCGCCACACGGGCTCCTTCGTTACAGAACATCGAACAGGGCGCTGATGATAGCAAGTGCACCGGCTACCGCTCCTCCAAGTTCCTCAGCGAGGCCCGCCGGCGCCTGCGGCCTGTTTCGCGCTCCACCTGGCGTATGATGCCGTTCCAGTAGCGTCTGCGGCGGTGCAGTTCGTCCTCGTCAAGCCAATGAGTGCTTTTTTTTATTGCTTCCTGCCGGCGATCCTGCGCCATCCCGCAAGTATCTTGTGCTCCAGACTGGTGATTAGCTCCGTGAACCGCGGAACGTTGGGAGATAAACCGTCGGTACGGGTGCGTCGGTGGAGATCATGAGGGCGCGAACGCGTCCCCGTGCTTTCACTGATGGCCATGTCAGCTTGATCCGGACGCCCACGCAGGGTTCCACCCCACCAAGTTCCATGCTGCGGCTGCAATATTAGACGCTCTCGTCCCAGGTGATTTCAAAATCCTTGCCATTCTTGCGGTGGTGGTGAAACGGTGCAGCAGCGCGGCACGGGAATAACTGATTTGAACGCAAGATCTTCCGGTCCGGCTTCCGCCGGCACCCCCACCTTCCTCTCCGGCGGTGGAGAAATGGGTGCCCTGATGCGGGCGCACGATTGGTCGCCATCACCCCTGAACGTCCCAGCCCTCTGGCCTGAGTCACTGCGAACCCTTGTCGCGGTCATCTTGGGCTCAAAGCAGCCGATGTTCCTGACATGGGGACGCGAGCAGACGCTCATTCACAACGACTCGTACGCCGAAATTCTGGCGAAGAAGCATCCGCTGGCCCTCGGACGTCCCTTCCTTGAGGTCTGGTCGGAAATTCGGGCGGATCTGGCGCCGATCATCGAGCGCGCCTACGCCGGTGAGCCTGTCCACATGGACGACATCACACTCCTCATGCAACGAAAAGGCTACCTGGAAGAAACTCACTTCTCATTCTCCTACACCCCCGTACGGAGCGAGGCAGGCGACACGATTGGCGTGTTCTGCGCCTGCACGGAGACCACGGCACAGGTGCTCGCCGAGGCGGCTTTGCGGGAGAGCGAGGCGCGCTTGAGCTTCCTGGATCGATTGGGCGCTGAGACAGCTTCCCTTTCCAGTGCCGGCGCGGTTCTGGCGACGACCACGCGTCTTCTGGGGGAGCACCTGAACTTGTCTGTCTGCGCCTATGCCGACATGGACGAGGACCAAGACGGCTTCACCATCAGGGGCGACTGGGCAGCGCAAGGGGCGTCAAGCATCGTCGGACACTATAGCCTGGCGGACTTCGGCACGCTCGCGGTGAAGAACTTGGGCGCGGGCTTGCCGCTCGTCGTAAATGACAACCTCCACGAGCTGGCACCCGAGGAGGCGGCCACGTTCCAGAACATCGGCATCGCCGCTACCATCTGCATGCCGTTAGTCAAGGAAGGCCGCCTTACCGCCCTGATGGCGATCCACGATCGGAGCCCTCGGGTCTGGACGGAGTCGGAGCTAAGCTTGCTGCATGAGATAACCGCCCGATCCTGGGCCCACGTCGAGCGCGTACAATCCAATGCGGCGTTACAAGCGAGCGAAGCACGCCTCGCCGCGATCTTCGCCGAGGCGCCGGTGGGCCTCTCGGAGATCGGTCTCGACGGTCGCTTCCAGAGCGTGAACGCTGAACTGTGCGGCATTCTCGGTCGATCACGCGAGGAGGTCCTGTCCGGCAGAATGACGGACGTCACCCTGCCGGAGGATGTTTCGCAAAGCCGAGAGAACTTCGAACGCACGATAGGGACTGGCGAGCCGGTCTCGTTTGACAAGCGGTATGTCCGCCCCGATGGCACGATCGTTTGGGCAAACAGCAACCTGACCCGCCTGGATGATGAGGAGGGAAAGCCGCGAGGAGTCCTCGCGGTGACCGTGGACCTCACCGATCGCCACCTCCAGCAAGCGGCACTGCACGAGGAAACGCACACGCTCGAGACTTTGAATCGGACGGGCGCTACGCTCGCCGGAGAGCTCGATCTGGACCGGCTCCTTCAAATCGTCACCGATGCCGCGGTCGAGCTTACAGGGGCGAAGTTTGGCGCTTACTTCCACAACGTGATGGATGAGACGGGAGAACGGCTGCACCTTTACACGCTCTCTGGAGCAGACCGCGCCGCCTTCGAGAGTATGGGTCGGCCGCGGGCGACGGCAATCTTTGGACCGACCTTCCGCAACGAGACGATCATCCGCTCACCAGACATACTGGCCGATCCACGCTACGGCCGGAACGCTCCGCATAAAGGCATGCCCGAGGGCCACCTGCCGGTTCGCAGCTACCTTGCCATTCCAGTAGTTTCCAGCTCGGGCCAAGTGCTCGGCGGCCTCATCTTTGGGCACCCTGAGCCTGGCCGCTTCACCGCGCGTCATGAGCGTCTGATGACGGGACTCGCCGCGCAGGCGGCTATTGCGATCGACAATGCACGCCTCTTCCAAGCCGTGCAGGTCGCCCGAGAGACGCTTGAGCAAAGGGTCGAAGAGCGCACCGCAGAGCGCAACCGGATCTGGTCGATGAGTCGCGACCTGTTCGCTGTGATGGGATTCGATGGCCACCTGAAGGCCATAAATCCGGCTTGGGAGAAGACACTCGGTTTCAGTAGCGACATCCTGCTGGGCAGACCCTTTCCCGAACAGGTGCATCCTGATGACCATCGCGCAGTCGAAGCTGTGGTGGAAAGGCTGCGCCGCGGCGAGGTGATCGACCGGTTCGAGGACCGACTCCGGCACGCCGATGGTTCCTGGCGCTGGATCGCTTGGGGTCTCGTACCGGAGGGTGACGTCTTCTATGCGGTTGGGCGCGACATTACCGGCGATAAGGAAGCTGCGGCCGAACTGGAAGCGGCACAGGAAGCGTTGCGCCAATCCCAGAAGATGGAAGCCGTCGGTCAGCTCACGGGCGGCCTCGCGCACGACTTCAACAACTTGCTGGCGGGCATCTCCGGCAGTCTTGAGCTGATCGGTACGCGTATCGCGCAAGGTCGCGTCAGCGACGTCGACCGCTACCTGCTCGCAGCGCAAGGGGCAGCCAAGCGGGCGGCGGCACTCACTCATCGCCTGCTGGCGTTTTCGCGCCGCCAGACGCTGGACCCCAAGCCGACCGACGTGAACCAACTTGTTGCCGGCATGGAGGAATTGGTCAGAAGAACGGTCGGCCCGCAGGTCGAGATCGAAGCCGTCGCAAAGGCTGGCCTATGGCCAGTGCTGGCTGACCCCAACCAGCTCGAGAACGCGCTCCTGAACCTTTGCATCAACGCTCGAGACGCGATGCCCGACGGCGGCAAGATCATAATCGAGACCGGTAACCGGTGGCTCGACGATCGGGCAGGCCGAGAGCGCGACCTGCCGCCTGGGCAGTACGTCTCGCTATGCGTCAGTGACAACGGCACCGGCATGCCAGATGACGTCATTGAACGCGCCTTCGACCCTTTCTTTACCACCAAGCCTATTGGTGTGGGTACCGGGCTTGGCTTGTCGATGATCTATGGTTTTGCGCGCCAGTCCGGGGGACAGGTGCGTATTTATTCCGAAGTCGGTCAAGGAACGATGGTCTGCATCTACCTTCCGCGTCACCACGCCGGAGAGGTAGACGCAGACAAGCTCGCAACTGCTACTCCCCTCGAGCGTGCTGAGGCAGGTGAGACCGTGCTCGTCATTGACGACGAGCCGCTAGTGCGCATGCTCATCGTAGATGTCCTGGAGGAACTCGGCTATGCAGCGCTTGAGGCGGGTGACGGCCCGGAGGGACTGAAAGTCCTTCGCTCGGATGTCCATCTGGACCTTCTCATTACCGATGTTGGTCTTCCGAACGGCATGAACGGTCGTCAGGTCGCCGACGCGGCCCGGGAGCTCCGCCCGAATCTGAAGATTTTGTTCGTAACCGGATACGCGGAGAACGCCGTCCTGAGCCACGGCCATCTGGATGCGGGGATGCAGGTGGTCACCAAGCCGTTCGACATGGCCGAGCTCGCGCGCCGGATCAAATCGATCATTGCGGAGTAGGGGCCGATAAGCGCGACGCGATCCCCGCTCAGGAGCCTCAGGGAAAACGCTGTGCCGCTTCGGCCGTGGCCGGTGCGGCATACCCTGCGCGAACTGATCTATGCGCGTCTGGAAGCTGCTCTCGATGTGAAGGTTGCGGCATAGCCATAGCGTGCCTACTCGCCGCGATCGCCGCCGCACCTTCACCGGGGCGGCGGCTTCTCAACGGTTTGAGCAAGATCCTCGCCATCGACCGTGGCCTCAGACGGGGGCTCGCCAAGGTCCAGCATGTACGCGACCTCGTCCTCCGAAAATCCCGCGTCGAGTGCTATGCGGACGTCGCTTCTATCGATCAGGACGTATCGGGGAACAGGTGCCGCTTCCCCATCCACGGGCGCGGCTGGTTCTCGGTGATGTTCGTCTTTTCTCGCAGGCATCGCTCAAGCGACCACAGAAAGGTGTTCAATTCAGGAACAACACCGACACGCTCGCAGCCGATGTCCAACCGGAACCAGATGAACCCCCGCAGCCGCTTCCTCAGCTTGATTTGCGGGCGCTGATCTCATCCTGGACTCGCCCATGTGCGGCGGCAACTTCTTCATGTTCCTGACGCATCAGCACGTCCCACTCCGTCCGACCTGCGGGCGTTGAGAGGTCGGCGCGGAACCTCTTCATCCACGCGCACCACGCTTCGCAGTCGGCCCCAAGCTTGCTCAGGCGCTTATCATCAAGCTTGCGGAGCGAATGG
>DASYHX010000102.1:0-9244 GCA_035998065.1 Pseudorhizobium sp. | reverse complement strand
CGCTTGCCGCGGTTGGTCGCGTGGTAGTAGGCGGCAGAGAGGTTTTCCCCGTCCTTGCCTTCCACAAAAGGCGGTCCCCAGGCCCGGGTGTCGTCGCCGCCCTGCGGGTTCTCCACTTTGATGACATCTGCGCCAAGATCGGCGAGCATCTGTCCTGCCCACGGACCCGCAAGAACACGAGCGAGCTCGATGACGCGGATGCCGGCAAGCGGGGGCTGCTTCTTTTCGAGAGTAGGGGTCATGGCGTGTTCAATCGAGCCCCAACTGAGGCTTCCGCAGTGGTGACAGGCTTGGAGGCGATGCGCCTCTCGCGCCAGATGATGTAAAGGCCGGAGCCGACGATGATCGAGATGCCGAGCCATTTCACGGCATCTGGAAAGTCTGCGAAGACAAGCCAGCCGAAAAGCGTGGCGGAGACGATCTCGAAATACTGCATGGGTGCCAGAACGGAGGCCGGAGCGACTCGGTAGGCGTAGACGGCCAGGATGCCTGACAGCGAGGCAAAAAAGCCGACGCCGAGCAGCCACAACAGGACTGTCGCATCGGGCCACGAGGGAGCAAGGAAACCAACGCCCGTCGCGTCTCCGAACACCAGCAAGAGGATGCAGATCGGGATGCCCCACAAAGACATCTGGAACTGCATCGCCCACGGATTTTCCCGTGGCGCCAGCGCTCGCGTCATCAGGGCGAAGACTGCCACGCAGAAGGCGGTGATGATGGGCAGGATCGCGACAAGTCCTACCTCCTCGAAGCTTGGACGAATGACGATCATGGCGCCCAGGAAGCCGACGGCCCACGCCGTGTAGCGGCGCCAGCCGATGGTTTCGCCTAGGAAGATGCTGGCGAGGATCGTCAGGATGATGGGTTCGACAAAGAAGATGGCAATCGCGTCGGCGACTGGCATGACGGCAAGGGTAGCCACGAAGCAGATCATCGACAGCGTAATGATGCCGGCGCGCACGGCGTGATAGGCGCTCATCCGCCAGGAGAATTTCCGCCAGAGTCCGTTCCATAGAACGATCGGTAACATGAAGAGCGCCTGGAAGACGAAGCGTGCGGCGGTGATCATGGTGGGCGATGTCGTATTGGTGGCCAGCTTGGAGAAGATGTCGATCAGCGGCGCCGCCAACATGGCGAGCAACATCAATAGGAGCCCATTGACGATGCCTGCGGTCGGTACGTCTGAGGCGGCGAGGCCGCCGGCTGGCGAAGTCATCTCATCTAATCTCGCAAGGCGCGGCAGCTACGGCGTTCGCGGTGATGTCATTCATATAGCCAGGCTCCGCTGGCGAGGCACTTGATGAAATATCATCCCGTCATTCCCTCGGGGGCCTGATGCTACTTGAGGCCCATGCGGCAAACTCTGCCATGGCGTCCCGCCGCACGGTTTCATTCAAGGTCTCATGGCGGGTCTTGGGCCAGATCCTGCAGGTTGTCCGGGTAAGGCCGTTTCTTTGCAAATGGTGTAACAGCCAGGACACTTCGCGCCCACCGTTGGTCGCGGGATCCGCGTCGCCGCCGACCAGGTAGATCGGCATTTCCTTTGGCAGCCGGTCTACAAGGCGGGGGCCTCGGTAGGTGAACTCGAACAGGTCGAGCCAGAGCGAAACACTGGCATCGAAACCACAGAGCGGATCAGCAAGATAGGCATCGACCTCCTCTGGCTGACTGCTCAGCCAGTCTGCGTCGGTTCGCTTCTCCGGCATCGATCGCCCCCACGCCCGGAAGGTTGCCTTGGGGAGGAGGGTGCTCGGCACGTCGGCGCCTTTAAGCGCGCGTTCCGCCAGAAGCGCTCCCTGCGCCAGCCGCCCTGCGAGGCCGGGATGAAAGTTGGAGTTCCAGATGGACAATGCATCGTACCGGTCCGGCTGTGTCACCGCTGCATTCAGCGCGATCAATCCCCCCATGGAATGGCCAAAAAGTAGGGCCGGCAGTCCAGGATGCTGATTGACCGCGAGATCGTGCATGGCGGCAACATCGTCCAGCACCTTCCGCACGCCTTCGCGCTTCGCAAAGCGCCCTAGCGGAGCGTCGGGTGCTGTGGTGTCGCCGTGACCTCTGTGGTCATGAGCGTAGACATGAAAGCCGTGTTGGCTCATGAAGACGGCGAATTCCTCGTAACGCCGCGAATGCTCCGCAAGGCCGTGACAGATTAGCAGGATTGCGTGCCCAGGCTTATTGGCTGATTGGTGATGATAGGCGAGACTTGCCCCGGTCGGGCTGTTGAGCCTTCTTGTTTCGTAGAACATCGCCCCTCCTTGGGCCGCCTCGCGCATTGCTCCAGCGCGCCAATTCGCCTACATAGCGGCAACTTCCCATTTTGCCCGGAGCAATTTCACGATGGCACGCCAGTTCATCTATCACATGTCGGGACTGAACAAGTCCTACGGCGCCAAGAAGATTCTCGAGAACGTCAGCCTGTCCTTCTACCCGGACGCCAAGATCGGTATTCTTGGACCCAACGGTGCTGGTAAGTCGACGGTGCTGCGTATCATCGCTGGTCAGGACAAGGAATTCACCGGAGAAGCATGGCTCGCCGAAGGTGCCACGGTGGGGTACCTCGAGCAGGAGCCGCATCTCGATCCGACTAAGAACGCGTTCGAGAACGTGATGGAGGGGGTTGCCGAAAAGCAGGCGGTACTCGATCGCTACAACGAACTGATGATGAATTATTCCGACGAGACGGCGGAAGAGGGCGCAAAGCTTCAAGACATCATCGACAGCCAGAACCTGTGGGATCTGGAGCAGCAGGTCGAGATGGCCATGGAAGCGCTGCGCTGCCCGCCCAAGGATGCCGACGTCACTCTGCTTTCGGGTGGTGAGCGCCGTCGTATCGCACTGTGCCGTCTGCTTCTGTCGCAGCCAGACCTGCTTCTGCTCGACGAGCCGACCAACCACCTCGATGCCGAAACGATCGCCTGGCTCGAAAAGCACCTGCGTGATTATCCGGGCGCCGTGATGATGATCACCCACGATCGCTACTTCCTTGACAACGTCACGGGCTGGATCCTCGAGCTCGACCGCGGTCGCGGTATCCCCTACGAAGGCAACTACTCAGCCTATCTGCAGGCGAAGGCCAAGCGCATGCTGCAGGAAAACCGGGAAGAAGCCGGCCGCCAGAAGGCTCTTTCGCGTGAGCAGGAATGGATTGCGTCCAGTCCAAAGGCCCGGCAGGCAAAGTCCAAGGCGCGTATCAAAGCCTATGAGCAGCTGGTCGATGCGGCGGAGAACGTGCGGCCCGGCGATGCGCAGATTATCATCCCGGTTTCGGAACGTCTGGGACAGGTCGTTATCGAGCTGGAAGGGATCACCAAGGGCTTCGAAGGCCGCACGCTGATCAACGACCTTTCGATCAAGCTGCCGCCCGGGGGCATCGTCGGCATCATCGGTCCGAACGGCGCCGGCAAGTCGACCCTTTTCAAGATGATCACAGGCCAGGAAAAGCCGGATGCCGGTTCGATACGCATCGGTGACACCGTGCATCTTGGTTATGTCGACCAGAGCCGCGATTCCCTCGATCCAAACAAGACCGTATGGGAAGAAATCTCCGGCGGAGCCGAGGTGATAAAGCTCGGCAAGTTCGACATGAATTCACGTGCCTATTGTGGCGCGTTCAATTTCAAGGGAGGAGACCAGCAGCAGAAGGTCGGCAATCTCTCCGGCGGCCAGCGCAACCGGGTGCATCTGGCAAAGATGCTGAAGGGCGGCGGCAACGTTCTCCTGCTCGACGAACCCACCAACGATCTTGATACGGAAACACTGGGGGCGCTCGAAACGGCTCTCGAGAACTTCGCCGGCTGCGCTATCATCATCAGCCACGATCGCATGTTTCTTGACCGTCTGGCCACGCACATCCTCGCTTTTGAAGGTGACGGCCATGTGGAATGGTTTGAGGGCAACTTCGAGGATTACGAAGAGGACAAAGTCCGTCGCCTCGGCCCGGACGCCCTCAATCCAGGTAGCCAGGCCTACAAGCGCTTGACCCGCTGATCTCAGACAGGTTCCTCGTCCTGAGAAGGCTCCGTTCATCCGGAGCCTTCTGTTTTTCAGGCTCCCGAAATTAATCCGGTTGCACCACTAGTGCGGTTCATATAAACATATCTTTATATCTTGATTGCATAAGGATGTGCGTGAATGGGCTTGCCGCTGGACACATTGGTGGACGTGCTGAAGTCGGTGGGGGAACCGACGCGCTACCGTCTGCTGGCACTTCTGGCCGCCGGAGACCTGACGGTGAGCGATCTTACGGAGATCCTCGGCCAGTCGCAGCCGCGCATTTCGCGTCATCTCAAGCTCTTGGCTGAAGAAGACTTGATTGAACGCTATCAGGAAGGGGCATGGGCCTATTTCCGACTGAAACAGGACGGGGGGGCGGCAGCTCTTGTGCAGACGCTTCTGGCCGCAACTGCGGACGACGAACCGGTGCTGGTGCGCGACGGGGAGCGTTTGGCAACAGTGAAGCGTGCGCGGGCGGAGAAGGCGCAAGCCTACTTCAGCCGCAATGCGTCTGAATGGGACGAGCTTCGGCGCTTGCATGTAAGCGATGCGGCCGTGGAAAACGCTCTGCTGCGGTTGATCGGCAAGAACCCGGTGGATTCGCTGCTGGATCTCGGTACCGGTACCGGGCGGATACTGCAGTTGCTATCGGACGTCTACCGGCGTGCCGTCGGGATAGATGCGAGCCGCGACATGCTTTCGGTAGCGCGCGCCAATCTCGACAAGGCCGGGATCTTGAAAGCCTCCGTGCGGCACGGTGACATCCTGAATCTTCCGGTTGAAGGGCAGGACTTCGATCTTGTCACGATTCACCAGGTGCTGCACTTCCTCGATCAGCCGGAACTCGCGATTGCGGAGGCTGCCCGCGTGTTGCGGCCGGGCGGACGGCTGCTGATCGTCGATCTGGCGCCCCATAACCTCGAATACCTTCGCGATGAGCATGCCCATGTCCGCCTCGGTTTTTCGCACCAGATCGTCAGCGACTGGCTCGAAAAACTTGGTCTCGAGGTGCAGGAGGTCGTCGATCTGGCCTCGGCGCAGAAGACGGCACCGTCGCTGACAGCGACAGTGTGGCTTGCGCGCGACAAGCGCCTGTTGATGGCCAGCTCCGACTCCGCCGACGAACTTACCGCTGCCTAGGAGACAGAGAATGAGAACCGGTCACCACCAGTTGCGGGAGCCCTTCAGTGTCTCCTTCGAATTCTTCCCGCCCAAGGCACCCGAAATGGAAACCCAGCTGTGGGAAACGGTCGAGGCGTTGCGCGTCTGGAACCCAGACTTCGTTTCCGTCACCTATGGTGCAGGGGGGTCAACCAAGGCTCCGACGCTGGCAACCGTCCGTCGGCTGATCGACGAGACGCCGCTGGTGACGGCCGCCCACCTCACATGTGTGGACGCCTCGCGCGACGAGGTGCAGGCGGTAGTTGCCGAGTACAAGACACTCGGCGTTCGCCACATCGTGGCGCTGCGCGGCGATCCGGCGAGCGGTGTCGGCACGAGCTATGTTCCTCACCCGGATGGGTTCGGCGACACGGCTGAACTGGTGGCGGGTCTGCGGGCGCTTGGGGATTTTGACATCTCGGTCTCCGCCTATCCAGAAAAGCATCCGGAAAGCCACAATATGGATGCCGACATCGATACGCTGAAGCGCAAGGCGGATGCAGGCGCTGCACGTGCGCTGACGCAGTTCTTCTTCGACAACGACATCTTCGAGCGGTATCTGGATAAGGTGCGAGCAGCCGGCATCACGATCCCGATTGTCCCCGGGATCATGCCGATCCAGAACCTGACCCAATTGAAGCGGTTTGCCTCCCGCTGCGGAGCTTCCGTTCCGGCATTCCTCGATGCACGTTTCGCTGAATATGAGGATAGGCCGGCGGAGCGGGCGCAGGTTGCCGCAGATGTTGCTGCCGAGCAGATGGACGATCTGCGCCGTCGCGGCGTCGATGATTTTCACATCTACACGATGAACCGCGCGCCACTGGTCGATGCGGTGCTTGAGCGGCTTGGCCGCTCCCGGAGGCGAACTCAGTCCGGCGCCGCGGCCTAGAGCGTTCAGGCGCCAAAGGGAAGAAAAAACGCAGCTCCCTGAGGCGCTGCGTTTTTTGCTGTCAAACTTTTATAAGAGTGTCACGGATGCCAGATATGTCCGGTAGTGGAGAGATTGTGGCGCTCAGATAAAGAGCATTGAAGCCACGAACACAAACGCTGCACCGACTACCAGGACATTGAGAGAGTATGCACGTCCCATGTCTGCCTCCTTGTGCTGACTGGTTCAGTGTATGTCCTTTCCGAGCATCTTGAAAAGCGGATTTTATGCTGCAACGCAGCGATGGACCTCGTTGTTTGGTCGGAATACTACTTCTATCGCTCTGAAAAATATGTATTTTATGGTTTAACGGATGTGGTGAATAATTTCTAAATTCTCCTCCCGCGACGTTAAGAAGTGAAACATCACGTGACGGATCTCGTTTAAAGAAGCGTCTGCTATCGCACCGCAATAGCTCCGCGCGTGCGAAACAACCGTCCATCGAGGATCAGCAGCCCAAGCGCGATGAGTGCTATTCCCGCCATCTCCGTCCATTGAAGCCGCTCACCGAGAAAGAGGGCGCCGAGGAGAATCGCAGAAGGCGGAACCAATAGCGTCACCAGGGATGTGTTGGTGGCGCCGGCCATGGAAAGTAAACGGAAAAAGAGCAGATAGGCGAAGGCGGTCGAAAGCAGCGCCAGACCCAGGATTGCGGAGATGGCGCTGAGGCTTGGGAGGGCCAGTGACCACGGTTGGTCGGCAAGGACCATCACAGGCAGCATCATCAGCGACGATGCGGTCAGCTGGCCGGTAGCCGTCACTGGTGCAGGAATGCCGCGAAAACGTTTGCCGAACGTGCCGGCAAATCCGTAGCAGATCGCCGCCAGTACGGGCAGAACGAGCGCCCAGACGGGCGCATGTGTGGTGGAGCCGAGTGCCGGACCGATAAGAACAGCCGTCCCGGCGAGTCCAGTGAGGCAGCCCGTGATCTTCGCTGCCGTAAGCTTTTCGTCGGTGGTCCAACGATTGGCGATCAGTACCGTCCAGATCGGCGTCGTCGCGTTCAGAATGGAGGCAAGGCCGGCGCCGATTTCCGTTTGACCAAAGAAGATCAGCGTGTGGGGCAGGGCGTTGTTGATGAAGCCCATCATCGCAAACGCGCGCCAATGCGTTCTAAGCGTCCCGTAGAGGTCGTGCCGCCCGTGCAGGTAGATGTGCAAGGCGATGGCCGCCAACGAGAGGCGGAGGAAGACGAGGGTGAAGGGTGGGACCTCGAGCACAGCCACTCGCGCAAAGAAGAACGAGCCGCCCCAGATCAACCCCAGCAGGAGCAGCAGTCCCCAGGCGGTTCCCGTCAGTCTCTGTTGCGGTTGGGCTGCCACAGTGATTCTCCTTGTGCCGATGCGGGAGCCATAGCGACAGCCTTCCCAATACGCCACCCGAATCCCGCGCTGCGGGGCTGGCTAGAGTGCGCTCAACAGGGCCTGTGTCGGCCACCCATCGGCCGGCAGTCCGAGCCTTGCCTGTTCCTTCTGAACCGCTTGGCGCGTGCCCGAACCCAGGATGCCATCAATCTTGCCGACGTCGTGGCCCCTCTGCTGCAGTTTCGTCTGCAGTGACTTCATGTTCGCGTCATCCAGGCCGGCTTCCGGATTGCCCTTCTGGTACGCCGGTGCACCCATCAGACGGGTGGCAAAATAGGCAGCGGAGGTCGTGTAGATAAAGGACTGGTTCCACTCCAGGTAGATGTTGAAGTTCGGGTAGGTCAGGAAAGCCGGTCCCTTGCGTCCCTGCGGCAGAACCAGGGCGGCGGGCAGATTGGAAAATGCGGTGTCGCCGTCGCGTGGAGCCACACCCATGGCGAACCACTCGCTCGCTGGTTTTTCGTTGCCGAGACCGCTTTGTTCCCATGCGAGGTCGCTGGGGAGCGTCACTTCCTGGATCCAGGGCTCGCCCGGGCGATAGCCGAGGCTCTGGATGAACTTCGCCGCCGTCAGGATCGCATCCGGAGAGCTGCTCTTGACGTTGATGTGTCCGTCGCCGTCGCCATCTACGCCATAGGCGATGATGTCTTCCGGGAGCATCTGGACCTGGCCGATCTCGCCGGCCCAGGCGCCCGTGTTGGTTGCCGGGTCGAGATCTCCATGCTGCACCATCTCGATCAGTGCCAGCAGCTGCGGACGGAAGAGTTCCGGGCGGCGGCAGTCGTGGGCGAGAGTCACCAGCGCGTTGCGCGTGTTGAAGTCGCCCTGAACCGCGCCGAAGTCCGTCTCCATTGCCCAAAAGGCGGCGATAACGCCCGGCGGTACGCCGAACTCCTGCTCGGCGCGCTGGAAGACATCTGCATACTGCTTCAGTTTCTGCCGCCCGATGTCGAGCCGGGCCTGGCTGACGGTCCGCTGCGAAAATTCGAGGAAGGTCTGCTTGAAGACGCCTTGTGCGCGGTCGCGCGACAGCACCTTCTGGTCGACTCGCGCACCGGCCAGAGCGCGGTCCGCGGCCTCTGCCGGGATGCCCTTGCCGACGGCTTCCGCCTTGACGCCATCAAGAAAGGTTGCGAGGTCGCCACCGCAGGTCTGGGCGGCCGCCGGCAGGGCGATACAGGCCGACATGAGGGCGGACATGGCGAGACGGCGGGCGATCGGCATAAGGGTTCTCCATCGCAGGAACAGGTTGGTGCCGGTCTCGGCGATCAATGTGACGGAAGCGCGGCGGCAGCACCTGGTCTGCCATCCGCTTTACTCCGTGGCTGCCGCCACCCAGGCCTGCCAGTTCTTTTCCGTGCCTGCGAACACGTTGATGTCGGTGTTGCCCTGAACGCCCGGCACGACGCCCGTCGCGGTGTACTGCCAGAACGCCCAGCGACGGGTCGCATAGATGCCCTCCGGATGCTGGGCCGTTGAGCGAACCCAGAAGTGATAGTCGTCAAAGTGGCCGACCAGGTTGTCGCGGTGGAAATCGACCGTGGTGTAGATGATCGGTCGCTTTCCGTAGTGGGCCTCGATCCGATCCATGAAACGCTGCATGGCGGCGCGCACGGTCGCGGGCGGCGGCCGCAGCTTGCATGTGGGCGACGCGTGGTTCCATTCCACATCGAGCACCGGTGGAAGACGGACTGCGGCCTTGGGCACGTTGCGGATGAACCAGTCGGCCTGATCCTCCGGCGTCGAGCAGAAATAGTAGAAGTGATAGGGCGCGTGCGGCAGGCCGGCGGCGGCA
>DASYHX010000078.1:0-3787 GCA_035998065.1 Pseudorhizobium sp. | reverse complement strand
TGCACTACAAGGCCAATGATGGCGAAACCTATGTGCTGAACCTGATTGACACCCCCGGCCACGTCGACTTTGCCTACGAGGTCTCGCGCTCGCTGTCGGCCTGTGAGGGCTCTCTGCTAGTCGTCGATGCATCCCAGGGCGTGGAAGCGCAGACGCTGGCCAATGTCTATCAGGCGATCGACAACGACCACGAGATCGTCACCGTCCTCAACAAGGTCGACCTGCCGGCGGCAGAACCGGACCGGATCAAGGAGCAAATCGAGGAAGTAATCGGCATTGATGCGTCGGAAGCCGTGCTGATCTCGGCCAAGACCGGTCTCGGTATTCCCGACGTTCTGGAAGCCATCGTCCACAAACTGCCCGCGCCCAAAAGCGAGATGGGCGAGAAAGGCCCGCTGAAGGCGCTTCTCGTCGACTCGTGGTACGACACCTATCTCGGCGTCATGGTTCTCGTGCGCGTCCTCGACGGCGTGCTCTCCAAGGGCCAGATGATCCGCATGATGGGCACGGACGCAAAATACCACGTTGAGCGCGTTGGCGTGCTGACGCCGAAGATGCTGGCCGTTGACAGCCTCGGCCCCGGCGAGATCGGCTTCTTCACCGGCTCGATCAAGGAAGTGGCCGATACCCGCGTGGGCGACACGATCACCGAGGACAAGCGCCCGACCGAAAAGATGCTGCCGGGCTTCAAGCCGGCGCAACCGGTCGTGTTCTGCGGTCTCTTCCCGGTCGATGCTGCCGATTTCGAGGACCTGCGCTCGGCCATGGGCAAGCTTCGCCTCAACGACGCCTCCTTCTCCTTCGAGATGGAATCGTCTGCCGCACTCGGCTTCGGCTTCCGCTGCGGCTTCCTCGGACTTTTGCATCTGGAAATCATCCAGGAGCGCCTCGAGCGCGAGTTCAACCTCGACCTCATCGCGACCGCCCCTTCGGTGGTCTACAAGCTGTTCATGACCGACGGCACGGAGCGCGAGCTGCACAATCCGGCCGACATGCCGGACGTGGTGCGCATCTCCGAAATCCACGAGCCGTGGATCAAGGCGACGATCATGACGCCCGACGATTACCTCGGCGGCATCCTGAAGCTTTGCCAGGACCGCCGCGGCATCCAGACCGAGCTCACCTATGTCGGCAAGCGCGCCATGGTCACCTACGAACTGCCGCTCAACGAGGTGGTCTTCGATTTTTACGACCGCCTGAAATCGATCTCCAAGGGCTATGCCTCCTTCGACTATCATCTGGACGAATACCGCGAAGGCAACCTCGTCAAGATGTCGATCATGGTCAACGGCGAGCCGGTCGACGCGCTCTCCATGCTGGTTCACCGCTCTGCTGCTGAAAAGCGCGGCCGCGACATGTGCGAGAAGCTGAAGGACCTCATCCCGCGCCACATGTTCAAGATCCCGATTCAGGCCGCCATCGGCGGCAATGTGATCGCCCGCGAAACCATCTCGGCCATGCGCAAGGACGTGACCGCCAAGTGCTACGGCGGCGACGCCACCCGCAAACGCAAGCTCCTGGACAAGCAGAAGGCCGGCAAGAAGCGCATGCGCCAGTTCGGCAAGGTGGAAATCCCGCAGGAAGCGTTCATTGCGGCATTGAAGATGAGCGACGAGTGAGGCAAAGCCACCATCCGGTAGCGGTCTTCTGAGACAACACGGCCGACAGGCACGAGGGCCGGTTCGTCCGGCTGCTATGGTTTGCGCTTCGCATGCCCCAGCCCCCAGTTGCCCATGGCATTCAGCACCGCCACCAGCGTCAGGCCGTAGTCGGTGTAGCGATATTTGACATAGACCATCTCGCCCTGCTTGACCGGCAAGCGTGACAGGATGCCGTCGCGGACAAGTGCGAGCAGGTTTTCATGCAGCACCTTTTCCGAGACACCGACGACGCGGCGAAGATCACCGAAGGTTGCGGCCCCGTCCCGCAGGTGCCAGAGGATGCGCGGTTTCCACTTGCCGCCGATCACCTGGATCGTCGCCATGACCGGGCAATCGCGGATCTTGTCGATCTCCATGTCCCTCACCGATTCCCGTCCCCGCCCCAGCCCGTGCGCTTACCTCAGGGTAAGCTCTTGTCGCCGCGCCGGATTTTGCCACCATGGGTGACGAAGACAAAAGGGGGATCCCGCCATGATCGTTGAATATATCCGCTACGAACTCAAGCAGCATCAGCCCGACGCACTCATTGCCGCCTATCGCGAGGCGGGCCTGCAGCTGCAGGCAGCCCCGCAATGCCTCGGATACGACCTGTCGCACTGTCTCGAGGAGCCGGCCAGCCTGACCTGCGCATCCACTGGACCTCGACGGAAGACCACCTGCAAGGCTTTCGAAAGGGACCGCATTTCCCCCCCTTCCTCGCCGCCATCCGGCCATTTATCGGTGAAATCGCGGAAATGCGGCACTACCAGCCAACCGATGTTGTGTGGCAAGGCTAAGCCTGCCACTCTTCATCAGTCCCACCCCGCGCAGCATCCAACAGGCTTCCCAAGCCGGAACTTGTGACGCATCATTCAGCTTCGCAACGGGGGCTGGAGCACGTCGCATCCGCGAGCGCAATTCCCATGGCAATGATCCGCATCCGCCGAAGGGCTGACAGCATCCGGCAGTCAGGCTTGCGACTGCCAGATTTCCCTTGCTTAACCTGCGCCCCTACTCCGCCCTGCTTTCGCGCGTCAGCGAATGGCCCGCCGCCCAGTTGGTCACGTCCTTCAACGTCACCGTCTCGCCGCTGGTCTTCAGCGATGGCAAGGCCTCGAAGCTTGGCCGGAAGGTTTCCCACAGGTCCGGGGACTGCGCCACCCTGGTCGCAAAACGGCTGATGGCGAATGTCAGGCGCAGGTCGGGCCGGACGGCAGAATAATTCAGGGCCATCGGCACCGAGCTCAGTTGCGAGACGAGTTGTGCGAAATTTTCGACATAGGTCGTCGTGTAGCTGGGATTGGCCGGGTCCAGCGAATTTACCAGCAGGGCAAAGCTGCGCCCGGAGGCCACCGTCTGCATCACCGTCAGGATATAGGTGACCGAAAGGGTCAGCAGGACGAAACCGCTTGCGGCGGCCACAGTGCCCCAGACGCCCCACCAGGCGCTCGCAGCGCTGGCATTGGCCGCGCCCATGGTCGATAGCGCACTGCCGACATAGGAGAGGGTTTCCAGCCAGTCCGCCGGCTCCCCGGTCTCGCGCATCACCAGCGAGGCAGAGGCGCCGCCGAAGATCATCAGCCAGGCGAGCGCCGTCAGCAGCAGCCATGTCAGCGTGACGAGCGTCATGATGATGAGGCCGCTGTAGGAATGCAGGAACGTGCCGCCGAAGCGGGCATGCAGCGACTGCAGCAGGCGCCAGGCGCCACGCGAGAGCCGGCTCGTAAACGGTCCGTGATGGCCGCCGCTGAGGGCAGTGACGATGAAGTCCACCTGAACGAGAAAAAGCAGGATCAGGCCGAGGATAATCAGCAGCATGGTCTAGCCCCGGATTGCAGGTAGAGTGCGTTCATGCGCCAACCATCGGCGGCAGGTTTCTCCGTCCATCTCAGTTGATGAACTCGACCGTGACGCCCGGATCGACCATGGCGCCCAGTTCCTCGGCGTCCCAGTTGGTCAGGCGCACGCAACCATGAGAACCCACCTTGCCGATCAGCGCCGGTTCGGGCGTGCCGTGGATGCCGTAGGTCGGCTCCGACAGATCGATCCAGACGGAGCCGACAGGATTGTTGGGGCCACCGGCGATCTCCAGCACCTTGGTGTTGTCGCCCTGCTGGAAGTTGATGTCGGGGTTGTAGGTATAGACC
>DASYHX010000062.1:0-3394 GCA_035998065.1 Pseudorhizobium sp. | reverse complement strand
CTCCACTCGATCGTGGCGATGACGGCGCTTTACCTTCTGGCAGGCGAAGCGGCGCGAATCGGAGGCTCTTGGTCTCTACAAACGCTCGGCGGACTATACCGGCGGGCCCCCTGGCTTGCCGTTGGCGCCTTCGTCATCTTCTTTGCGACCGCGGGATTGCCGCCGTTCTCCGGGCTTTGGCCCAAGATCATCATCCTGAAGGCCGCACTCGATATCGGTGCCTGGTGGCTATCAGCCGCGCTTCTGGTCTCCGCCCTGATCCTCACGCTGACACTCGGCCGGGTCTTTCTGCTTGCCTTCTGGCGACCGCAACTGGCGTCTGCAGTCGGTGAACCGGTTTCTCCCGCCACTTGGCATCGTTCCGGTCCCCTTGTCGGCCTGGTGGCGGTACTAATCTTCTTTGGCATGTTCCCGGACCTGCCGGTGCGTCTGTCGCAGGGCGCCGCTGCGACTCTTTTGGATCCGGCGGCCTACATCCAGTCGGTCTTCCCCACGGGAGGTGCGGAATGACAACCTATATCTTCAACGTCATCTTCGCCGTCGTCTGGGTCGCGATTACCGGCAGCGCCACGCTGCTCAACCTGATCTTCGGCTTTTTCATCGCAACGCTCGCGCTGTGGATCGTGCGGGGTGAAATGGGCGGGCCGGGCTATTGGCGCCGGGTGGGCAAGGTTCTCTCTCTGGTGCAACTGTTCCTCAAGGAATTGGCTATGTCGGCCATCCGCGTCGCCATCCTGGCGTTTAGCCCGCGAATGGAGGTAAAGCCCGGCATCTTCGCCTTTCCGCTCACCGTCGACAAGGATCACGAGATCACGCTGCTTGCCAACCTCATCACCTTGACGCCCGGCACGCTGTCCGTCGACGTCTCGACGGACTGCAAGGTCCTTTACGTCCATGCCCTTGATTGCTCCGATCCCGAGGCGGCGCGGCGCGATATCGCAGAAGGCTTTGAGCGCAAGATCCTGGAGGCGTTTCGCTGATGACGGCCAACACCATTACCCAGTTCGCCGTCAATGTAGGCCTCGTGGTTCTCAGCGTCTCGTTCCTGCTGACCGTCTGGCGCGTTATTAAGGGGCCGACGCTGCCGGATCGGGTGATCGCCCTCGACATGCTGGTCGGCATCGTCATGGGGTTCATTGCCCTGATTGCCATCCGCACCGGCTTCACGCTTTACATCGATATCGCTATCTCGCTCGGCCTCGTCGGCTTCCTCGCGACCGTCGCCTTTGCGCGCTTCATCCTGTCGCGCAAGCGCCGGGAAGGGGAGGACGGTTCGCCCCCGGACGGATCGTCGGAACAGACGACTGCGGCCAACGGCAAGACATCGAGGGCAATCAACCCCACAGCGCTGCCTGCGCCGCAAGCTGGTGCGCCAGCCCTCAAGGAAGCAGCGCCCAAGCCGGTTCGGAGCAAATCCGAAGCCACCAAGGCGAGCGCAGCTAAGGTCAAGATCGCCAAGGCCAAGGCGGCCAAGAAGGTGGCCGCTGCCGCCGAACCGGGCAAACCAGGCGCCGCTGCTGCCGCGTCGACTGCGGGCTCGCGCCCCCCGCGCAAGCCGGCCGTGAAGAACAAGCCGGTCGTCAAGAAGGAGACGCCGTAATGGACATCCTGCTCGCGCTGGCCACCGCCGCGCTCATCCTTGCCGGTTCCGTGTTCGTCTTTGCGGCAACGCTTGGTCTCAATCGCTTCCCCGACCTTTACTCCCGCATGCACGCGGCGTCCAAGGCGGGGACGGTCGGATCTGCGCTCATGCTGATAGCCGTCGGCGTACACGCGGCCGATCTGGCGATCCTTGCCCGCTCGTTTGCCGGTTTCTTCTTTTTCGTGCTGACGGCCCCTGTTTCGGCCCATCTCCTTGCCAAGGCGTCGCACGAATCGGGCTATCCGCTGTCTGATCTCTCCGTTCGCGATGAAATGAAGCATCCCGCGGCGGAGAAATAGTCTGCATTCTCTCTCCTTGTGCAACTCA
Organism: Pseudorhizobium sp.; assembly: GCA_035998065.1. Classification (GTDB taxonomy): domain Bacteria; phylum Pseudomonadota; class Alphaproteobacteria; order Rhizobiales; family Rhizobiaceae; genus Neorhizobium. Next base: position 1,425 of record DASYHX010000062.1, on the reverse strand, counting down.
TTACGATCTGCATGTGAGAAATACTCGCAATAGTATATTCTTTACCAGCTGCAGCAGAAAAATGTGACCACGGTGCGCCTTTCAGGCTTTCATTGCTGCGTGTGAAGGATATAACTCATCATAAGTTGTTGCGGGCTTGTCACGACCGGAGCGCTACTTTCCCCTGAAGTTATCGAGATGGATTTTCTACGAGAATACGGGAGAAGGTGTGTGAATTTGTGATGCCGCTCCTCGAATAGATGCTGTGGCTTACTCCCCTGCCGAACGAGGAATGCACGACTTATCCCGCGCGCGAGCAACGGATCCACAACAAGACGAGCTCTGCGGCAGTGCTCGGGAAATTGCACGCCGCGTAAAAAGATAAAAAGACAGGAGACGTAAAAATGACAGAAGTGACTGTGGAGAAGGGGCAAGACCTACTGGTCGAACTTACTGCCGATATTGTCTCTGCCTATGTCAGCAATCATGTCGTACCGGTCGGTGATCTGGCGACCCTGATTTCGGACGTACACTCTGCCCTCAGCAACACCTCCGCACCGGCCCCCGCCGCTGTCGTGGCGGAAAAGCCGAAGCCGCCCGTGCCGATCAAGAAGTCGATCGAGGATGACTATCTCATCTGCCTGGAAGACGGCCAGAAGTTCAAATCCCTCAAGCGGCATTTGATGACGCACTACAACATGACCCCGGAACAATATCGCGAAAAGTGGGGCCTTCCTGCCGATTATCCCATGGTGGCACCCGCCTATGCCGAGGCCCGCTCACGCCTGGCGAAGCAGATGGGGCTCGGCCAGCGGCGCAAACGCGCCAAGTAACTTGGGGTAACCTCGCATAGGGCCGGGAGCTTCTGCTTCCGGCCTTTTTCGTGACGTCAATGTGGAAGCGGTGAGGATATTAATCCTATATCTTGAGGGGCGGAAGCAGTTTTCCTTCTGCAAAATCAACGATCAGTGCGAATTCTTGCGGGTTTCCTTATCCCCCGACCTCCTCTAATGAGGTATGAATTAATTCCTATCTACAGGAGTTATCATGCCCGTCTCAACCCCCGTTCCGTCGCGGCGATCAAAGCCCGATATCTCAGGCCTCCCACATCCGCGCCAGCCGCTGGTCCGACCTGTGTCAGATCGCGAGGTCTGCCGTCTGGTCCGGCAGATGGTCGCGGAGCTGATCCTGCTTTTCGGCGATCGCATACTTTGTCGCCGCGACCGAAGAAGGATGGCCTGCCATGTGCGGCAGATTTCGATGTACATCTGCCACGTCGCCCTGAGCATGCCGCAGCACGATATCGGGGTTGCCTTTGGCCGCGATCGCACGACCGTCGGCCATGCCTGCCACGTTGTCGAGGACCGTCGGGACGATCCTGTGTTTGACGATTTCGTCTCCGCGGCGGAGCGCATGATCGCGGTTGTCTTCGGTGGCGGGGAGATC
>DASYHX010000048.1:0-4646 GCA_035998065.1 Pseudorhizobium sp. | reverse complement strand
GACGGCTCGTCTCGCTGAAGTCGGCGAGGAAGATGATTCCGCTGACGCCGAGAAAGAACCAGATGGCGGTGGCCATGTAGCGGCGGAAGAAGTAGCGGCCAAGCGTGCTGAAGATCATCGGCCTCCTCCAGCGGCGGTGCGCCCCATCCAGCGCTGACGGACGGCCCGCAACAAGGCATCGAGCAGGTTGGAGACAGCGTGCGGCATCCTGAATCGCTTGTGAGTGGCGAGCATATAGCTGCACAATCCGATGGTCGCCACCGGCAGAAGATATATCAGGGTGGTGTAGGCCTCATCCTGCTTCACCAGGTTCTTCAGCGAAAAACCGAGCCAACGAAGGGCAAAGGCCAAGGCAAGCGCGATGATCATCGGATGAACGCGGGCCTGCCGGTGCGAGCGGCTATCGCCTGCGATGACCAGAGAAACCAGAGCGAACATCAGCGGGAAGAGCCAGTCCGTCAGTCTGGCATGAAGTTCGGACCGATAGCTCCCGGGGGAGCTCTTTACATGGCGATCGTTCGGATCCGGGTTGAGCAAGAAGGCAAGGTCGCGATCTCCGGCATTGAGCGAGGGACCATCTTCCGAAGCCGTCATCGCCGACAGATCGAACGCGTAAGAGGCAAACTTGATGATCGAAATTCGTCCATCCGCCGTCTTCCGGTGCACCTCCCCGTCTCGCATGGTCAGCGAGGTCCCGCTCTCGTCGATCGATCCCTCTCGGGAGTAATAGATGAGGTCGAAGGCCGGATCCCGATAGTCGACAACGAACAAGCCTCTCAGGACACGGCCCGAATGTCGCTCCGATATTTGCACGTAGAGGTCATCTTCGATGCTGCGAAATGTTTTCTCCTCGATCACCGAGGAGAGCAGGTCGGCGTAGGCGGAGGCCACCATTTGTCGTGCGGCGACGCGTGCGGGAGGTTCAACGAAATTCGCTACGGTAAAGGAGAAGATGCTGAGAAAGGCCGCCAGCAGCAGAACGGGGCGGTAAATGATGGAGCGAGACGATCCCGCTGCATCGATGACGGGTAGCTCCGAATCATTATTCATCGCCGTCAAGGTCTGGGTAATGCCGATAGCCAGAGCGAACGGCAAAACCACCGGGATGATCGTCGGGAGGATGAAGGTCGCGAGCAGCATAAAGGAGCCCATCGACTGTCCCGTATCCGTGACCAGGTTGATGCGCCCGAGCACTTGGATGGTCCAGATGATGGTGAGCACCGGCAGGAGCGACACCAGGAACATCTGAAGGATCCTGCGCAGTATGTAGATTTCGAGGAGCTTCATCCGGTTCCGTCGCTGCGATTCGGTCCACCCCGCAAATCGGGCAACCGCGGTTCATCTAAGTCATCGTTGAGCCTATTGCGAAGCCTTTGCGTCACAATTTGCAGTGCATCGTGTTTTTTACCCCGGAGTGTGCCATTTCGAAAAGTGCCGCGACAGACCGCCCACCTCGATCGTTTTCGCAGCGGCCGTCCTAAGGTTTCAAGCTTTCGCCGGGATGATCATTGTGAGGCCGCAGCCGAGGAAGCGCGCGCATTCGGCTTGCGTTGCGGGACGAAACGGGGATGATCGTCGGCAACCGATTTGAGACCGGAGTGAACATGCAAACCAAATACGAGATCCGCTTTGCGGCGTCTGCCAGCCTTGAGAACACGCTGACGGTAATGCTGCAGGTGAGCGGTGAGACGACATCTGCCGGCAGCAACGAGGCCGACCCCCAGACCATTGCTGCCCGTGCCGCGCGGATCGCCGACTTCAAGGCCAAGGCAATGGGAACGTTGGAAGTTATCGCACCCGCAGGTTCTGCGGCGGATCGTCTGGTTGTCCTGGGGCTCGGCAAGCCAGAGGCCCTTTGCGCCAACGACTGGGTGCGGGCAGGCGGTGCAGCGGCGGGCCAGTTCCGGGCCGCGACGAAGGTAGTCATTTTTCTCGACGCGCCTGGTCTGGAGGTCGGCGCAGCTCAGGCTGCCGATTTCGCTCTTGGCCTGCTGCTTCGCGCCTACAAGTTCGACATGTACAAGACAAAGAAGAAGGACGACGATGAGAAGCAGCCGAAGTCCGTCTCCGTCACCATTGTAACGGCTTGCCACCAGGACGCCCAGAAGCGTCTGGCGGAGGTTGAGTCGACTGCGGGAGGCGTGGTTCTTGCCCGCGATCTGGTCAATCTTCCGCCGAATGTACTGGGCCCGGTAGAGTTCGCCGAGAAGGCGAGGGAGCTGGACAACCTGGGCGCCGAGGTGGAAATTCTGACCGAGAAGGAGATGCAGGATCTCAAGATGGGAGCTCTTCTAGGAGTCGCTCAGGGATCTGTACGTCCGCCGCGGCTTGCGGTCATCCAATGGAAGGGTGGGAAGGCGGGAGAAGCGCCTGTGGCCTTCATAGGCAAGGGCGTCGTCTTCGACTCAGGCGGCATTTCGATCAAGCCGGGTGCCGGCATGGAGGACATGAAGGGCGACATGGGCGGCGCGGCCGCCGTGATCGGATTGATGCACGTGCTGGCGGCCCGCAAGGCGAAGGTCAACGCGGTCGGCATCCTGGGTCTCGTCGAGAACATGCCGGATGGCAATGCTCAGCGCCCCGGCGACATCGTCACCTCCATGTCCGGGCAGACGATCGAGATCATCAACACGGATGCCGAAGGCCGTCTCGTCCTCGGCGATGCCCTTTGGTACTGCAACGACCGCTTCAAGCCACGCTACATGGTCAACCTCGCGACTCTGACGGGCGCCGTCCTCGTTGCGCTCGGCAACCAGCACGCCGGGCTCTTCTCCAATGACGACGAATTGTCGGAGCGACTGACGGCGGCGGGCGAAGCGACGGGCGAAAAACTTTGGCGCATGCCGCTAGGCAAGGAATACGACAAGATGATCGATTCCAAATTCGCCGATATGAAGAACACCGGCGGCCGCCATGCGGGCGCGATCACAGCCGCACAGTTCCTCAAGCGCTTCGTCGGCGACACCCCATGGGCGCATATCGACGTCGCCGGGACCGCCATGAACTCGCCCTCCACCGAGATCAGCCAGTCCTGGGCATCCGGCTATGGCGTGCGCCTGCTCGACCGTCTGGTGCGGGATCACTACGAAGCCTGATGATGACAGAAGTTCTGTTCTACCACCTGACGGCGTCCAAGATGGAGGATTCTCTTCCCGCACTTCTGGAAAAGAGTGTGGAGCGCGGCTGGCGGGTGGTGGTGCAGACGGCGGAAGAGGGGCGGCGGGATCTTCTCGACGCCCATCTCTGGACCTACAGGGAAGACAGTTTCCTGCCGCACGGGACAGATTCGTCCGACCATGCTACGGCACAGCCCGTGTTGATCACCGCGACATCCCAGAACCCCAACCAGGCAAGCGTTCGCTTCCTCGTCGACGGGGCGGAGCCGCCACCGCTCGGCGATTACGAGCGGGTTGTCTTCATGTTCGACGGTTATGATGCATCCCAGTTGGAGAATGCCCGCAGCCAGTGGAAACGGCTGAAGGGCGAGGGGCACACGCTGACCTATTGGCAGCAGTCGCCAGAAGGGCGTTGGGTCAAGAAGGCTTGACGTCTCAGCCTGCCATTGCCTCTTCATACTCCGAAGACAGCATCAGCCATTCTTCCTCGGCCGCGGAGAGCTTTGCAGCTGCCTCTCCGCGTTCCTTCACCTTGGCTGCAGCTTTGGCCGGTGCCTTCTCGTAAAGTAATGGATCCGCAAGCTCTGCATCAAGAGCCTGAATCAGCTTCTCAATCTTGGCGGTTAAGGATTCGATCTCGTTGATCTTTTTCTTCAGCGGCGCCAGCGAGGCACGCTTCTCCGCATTCGCCTTCCGCTGCTCGGCCTTATTGGCCGGCTCGTCTGCCAGCGCCTTGCCGTCCTTTTTGCGGCCGGCTGCGATGATCAGGTCGCGGTATTCGTCCAGATCGCCCTCGAAGGGCTTCACGGTTCCCTCGTTGACCAGCCAGAGCCGGTCCACCGTCGCCTCGATCAGATGCCGGTCGTGGGAGATCAGAATGACTGCGCCCTCATAGTCGTTAAGAGCTTCGATCAGTGCCCGGCGGCTATCGATGTCGAGGTGGTTGGTCGGCTCGTCGAGGATGAGGAGGTTAGGCGCGTGAATGGTTGCGAGCCCCATGAGCAGGCGCGCCTTTTCACCGCCGGAAAGATCCTTCGCAGCCGTCGCCATCTTCTCCGTCGCAAGTCCCATCTGCGCCACCCGCGCCCGTACCTGCGCCTCGCCCGCCTGGGGCATGAGCCGGCGCACGTGGTCCACCGGCGTTTCGTTCGGGATCAGGTCGTCCAGCTGGTGCTGGGCGAAGAAGCCGATAGAGAGCGAGGGCGCGAGCTTCATCTCGCCGGCTTCCGGTTGCAACCGACCGGAGATCAGCTTGGCGAAGGTCGACTTGCCGTTGCCGTTGGAGCCGAGCAGCGCAATGCGGTCGTCATTGTCGATCCGCAGGCTGATGTTCTTCAGGATCGGCTTGCTAGGCTCATAGCCGACAGCACCCTTGCTGAGCGCAATTATTGGCGATGCCGGCTGCTTTTCCGGCCTGGGGAACTGGATCGGCTGGACATGGTCCTCGATGACGGCCGCCACCGTTCCCATGCGCTCAAGCGCCTTCACGCGGCTCTGCGCCTGCTTTGCCTTGGACGCCTTGGCCTTGAA
>DASYHX010000027.1:0-17497 GCA_035998065.1 Pseudorhizobium sp. | reverse complement strand
TTGATCACAATGCTCACCGACGTTCGAAGGCGGGCCTGACCCGTCTTCGAACACTCCCTCTAACCCGCATATTATCTGGAGTGAAATCATGGAAAACCGAAGGAAACCTGCGTCTCTCGCCGCCACGCTCGACATAAACTGCGACTGCAAAGAATATGTCTAATGTGGAGCTCCACATTAGACATATTCGCGGGGTGACAGATCCACATCGAGATCGGCCCGCTCCTCAGGACTGAGATCGCCCAGGCGCCGGTCGAGGATAGACTCTGCAGTCGTCACGAGTTGCAGGACCACTGAGGCGCCATCCTCGAGGTGCCGTTCCACGCCGGCGATGACGGTGGGTAGCTTCATGCTCAGCAAGACCTGGCCGAAGAAGCGCTGCTTGGTCGATTCCAGGCGTGACCTGGCGGCCGCCTTCGCCCCGCTGTTGAGCGTCGCATTCTCCAGGCTATCGACCACAGCGGTCAGTTCAAGCGCTCTCTCCATGTTCCGATGGATGATGGCCCAGGCGTCGGCATAGGTGTCATAGATGGCGATCTGCTCAGGCGTGAGTTGATGCCGCAGTATGTCATATTCCACGCCGGCGAAGCTTAGGGCCCGCGACGTATAGAGCCCTGTCGCCTTGAGGTCGCGCGCGACCAGTTCCATCGCGGCGATGCCGCCCTTACGGATACCGCTGATAAACGCTTCCCGGTCGGCAAAAGCCGTTTCCGGCCCCCACAGTCCAAGACGAACGGCATAGGCCAGATTGTTGACGTCAGACGCGCCGGTTGCCGACGCGTAGAGGACGCGAGCATCGGGGAGATGGTTTTGCAGAAGGACGCCGCAGATGCCCTGCTGGGACCCCTTTTTCGCGCCCATAGCCCCCTCCCCTCCGGCCACGCCGCCCATCTCGTGCGCCTCATCGAAGGCGATCACGCCATCGAAGCTGCCACCGGCCCAATCGATCAATTGCTGCAGGCGACTGTTTTCGCCGCGTGCAGAGCGAAGCGTCGGGTAGGTCACGAACACGACGCCCTGGTCGAGCCTGATCGGTTCATCGATTTTCCAGGCGGTCATTGGCTGGATGTCAGCCGTCATGCCGCCCAGCGCCGTCCAGTCGCGCCTGGCGTCCTCGAGCAGGGGTTCGTTCTTGGTAACCCAGATATGGCGTCTGCGGCCCGCGAGCCAGTTGTCGAGAATGCAGGCGGCAATCTGACGCCCCTTGCCGGCGCCCGTGCCATCGCCAAGGAAGAAGCCCTTCCGGTAGCGCCGCCCCTCTTCCGAGAGCTCCAGTCCGACGCCCTCCTTGGCGGGGCGGAACTGGCCGGGAAGGAACTGGTCCCAGGCGTCCCCTGCGTAGATCACTGTCTCAAGCTGCGATGAGGACAGGAGTCGCTCCGAAATGGTCCGCTCGGGCAAGCGAGGAATGTGCCTTGGCCGGGGCGCCGGGATCGAGCCCATCGCTACCGATTCCACCAGCGCAGTCGGATGCTCGCCGGCATGCTCGAAGACGAGGCGGCTTGGCCGATAGGGAAGATACACCCCCGCCTGCTCGGCGAGAGGCGCTGGAGCATCGAGGATCGTATAGGAGACTGGCAGGACCTCGTTGCGGACCGGGGCATGATAGGCCCGCGGCCCGGTAGGCTTGCTGCTGCGCGCTGCGCGAAACAGCGAGACGCCTGTGGATCGGGAGATTGCCGGTTTCGTCGATGGTTCGCCAATCGGGCATCGGGGGGTGACGGTCACGCTGTCCAGCAGATCGTCCAGGCTGGAGCCCTGGATCGTCGCCGGCGTTGCGCCGCCTGCCACCTTGTCGACCACGAAAAGGCGAACGGTGATCGAGGTGCCATGACGCGTGTAGCATTTCTCGAGGCGCAACGAGGTACGCACGGTGCCACTGCGCATCGAGGTCTCGAAGATATCGCGCATGCGGGCTGAGGGTCCGAACCAGTCAGGCATGATGGCAACCAGGCGTCCCCCGGGCTGCAGATGGCGCAGCGCTGCCTGGAAATGCCGCACGGCTGCATAATCATCTGCGCCGCGCCCCAGCGAACGCGAAAATGGCGGGTTCATAAGGATCAGGGTTGGACGCGGCGATTGTCCAAGCAGCGTGCCGATCGCGGCGCCATCGACGCCGGTGACCACCGCGTCAGGGAAAGCCTGGGTCAGGCGTCGCCGACGGTCTGGGTCAATTTCGTTGAGGTGAAGGGCGGAAACAGATCCAAGCTGAGCGACCAGAAGACCGTTGCCGGCACTCGGCTCCAGAACAATGTCGCTGGGCTGGGGCGATGCCAGGAGCGTGGCAAGGGCGGCAAGATCGACCGGCGTCGAGAACTGTTGCCATTCGATCTGGGTTTCGCTCCTGACCGTATGGGTCGGCAAGCGTTGCGCTAGTACTATCGCGGACGCCAGATCGTCGACGTTCGCCGGTCGCTCACGCCCGCGCAGGTGCGTGACAAGCGCCAGCTCGAGAAGCTCGAAACTTTCGCGCTGGGTCCAGCGGCCCTCGGCATCGGTGCCTCCAAAGGCATCGATCATGGCAGCGTTCAAATGAGCCCGGGTAATCGGGGAGCCCGTTGCGAGTTGCTCAAGGATTGCGCGTGCAGCGGCGCTCTCGGCATCAGGCGATGCCGCAGTCATTTCGTTCATGGCGGAGGTCTCCGGTTCGGTCGCCACCTCGGCGACCTACCCTTCCGACCCCCCTTCCCTTTTCATGGGTTCAGGCCGTCCGCGCATCCTCCGGCCTGCTCGCCACGAAGCGAGGACCAACAACGCCCCCTGACGGACTGCTGAGACGCAGGCCGAGGTTACACATCCTCATATTCGATCGAGAGGCTGCTCGCCAGAACCCGCACCTCGTCATGGCACGGGCTGTCAGGAACCGCGCGGCTCGACAGGTCCAAGAGCGTGCCTGGAGGGATCCGGTCACCAAAGAGGACGACCGCGAAGTCTGGGCCATATTGGTATGAACTATAGTAGATGCCTTGTGCCGACGGACAGGCGGCATGGATCCGTTCGGCCCAGGCCCGTGTGGCCGGATAGGTGCTGCTCGGCCCGGCCAGAAGCGCATTGCCGTTGACCCCAACCTTGCGCTGCCCGGTGACCGTCAGGTTCACAAGGCTGAGATCGGCGGTGGTGCGCACGACACTGTGGCTGAAGTTCCGATAGTCTGCCGGATAGACGATCTGGAAAGGCGGTAAACCGGTCGCCGGATCGATGGTCGGAACATCGGCGCAGCGCAGGATGACCTCGCTCGCCGCGCAGCCGAAACTTTGCGCTCCGTAGATGGTCGGAATGATTGCGCCTGCGGCCGATCGGATCGGCGAGAAGCGCGCATTTCCGCGGTCGGTATCGTTGAATTGCGCAGCGCCAAAGGCATTGGGATGGATACGGTGCAGTTCAGTGCCGCCTGGCAAAGAGACATAGTCTTCCTTCCCGACCCGCATGTGATCGGGGTCGGGAATTGTGATCGCAAATTTCATCAGCCGTGTACCGCCGGCTCTATCTCGCGTTCGAAGGCTGCGAGCACTGCCTCGCCGTCATCTGCCAGTCCCTCGCCCGGCGTGCTTTCGAAATCGAGATGCGGGCGGGTCAGCCAATGGAGGAGACGAAAATCGCTCCAGCCCTTTGGCTTACGGGCAATGAGCTGCGCCATTAGAGGATAAATACGGCGACCTTCGACGTCGAATTGAAACAGCGGATAGGCCGCCCTTCCCTCGATCGAGAAGCGTAGAAGTTCCTTTTTGTCTTCCCGGCGCTTCATCGTGGCGGAGGGATTGGTTGCCGAGAGCCCGAGCAGTTCACATGCTTCGCCCTGGTCGACCATCGAGGTGCTCGCGAGGATTTTCTCCTGGATGCGGGCACGATTGAGTGCGGCCTGCAGCTTGGGATCTTCGCCCTTGGCCAGGCTCTCGCGCAACATCACGCGATAGGCATCCACCACTTCGTCGATCTCGTGCGAGAAGCTGCGACTGAATATCTCGACTGCGGCGTTATGCAGAGCGTCGTAGACCGCTTTGGCGGCCCCGGCGGCCCGGCCACCGGCCTTTCCAGCCTGCGGCGCCTTGACCTCAACAATTGCGTTTCGCAGGAATGTGAGATCGCCATCTGCTGGGCGGATCGAAATGTCGAGCGCAATCGACCCCGCGTTCGCCGCCTCGACGGCGATGCTACGCGAGGTGTAGATTCTGCGCGATGCGCCGGTACGTGACCGCTTCTGCCCCCCGTCATCCTGGATGGTGTTGATCGCTACCACGAGAAATTCCTAGATTCGCTAGTCTCATTACACTTGATATCGCTTATATCATGCCGAACCGGTCTGTTTCAAGGACTGGCGCCGATCGCCTGCTGCTTCTGCCGACACTGCGCCAGAAATTGTGCCCAGTCCTTGCAAGCGAGCGGAGGCGGCGCACGAAGGATTTGAAGTCCAGGTCTGCGGTAGGCATCCAATGCTCTTTCAGCTGCGCGTCGCCCCTCAGCGTCATTGTCTTCGGCGAGGATCAGGGTTTGCACGTCTGGCGGTATCTGGATCTGATCGAGACGCCGGGCACCCAGCGCGGCCCAGGTCGGAATGGACCGATATTCCTGGAACGCGGCGGCGCTCTCAAAGCCTTCGGCAAGCGCAAGCTCTCGCTTGGGGATCCCACCCTGCCAGGCCCCACGCCCAGGTCGACCGAGCATGACCTTCGCCTCATACTGGGCGCTCATCGGGTCGAGGAATATGCGCTGCAGCGCGACGAGCGACCGTCCCTCTCGGACAGCCACGAGCAGCGCTGGCTTGAACACAGTGAAAGGCCGCGGCCCAAGGGGGCAGCGGGCGAGAAACCGAAGATCGCTATGAATGCCAAGTGATCGGCCGGTCAGGTAGCGCAGCGCCAGCCCCTGCTCGATGGCTAGCCCACGCTCCCACAAACGCGCGACGTTCGCGGTACTGTTCCCGGACGATACCGGCGGTGCCTCGTAGCGCCTTTCCGGAGATACCCTACGCAGTTCGCGAAGGATGTCCCCGGGCTCACATCCGGCGAAGCAGGTCACCAGGATGCCGCGGTTCCCCTGGCGCAGGGAGAGGCTGGGCGTAGAGTCGTTGTGCGCAGGGCAGCGACACATCGCCACATAGCCGAGCCAGCGACCGCCTAAGGCGCCAACAAGATCGACGAGCCGCTGGCTGGGTCGAAGAGCAACAAGGGGCATTGCAAAGTCTCCTTCGCAATGCGCTCCCCCCCTCCCCTCTCCTAGGCGTTCGGATCGCCTCCGTGGGCATCGTACACGTCGAGCAGCATCTCGAGCACGTCGGCAAATGTCTGCCGCGGCCTGGCATCGCGCAACTCATAGAGCTTCGCCGCGACTTCCTGGCTGACCTTGATGTTCATCGGGTACAGGCGGTCGCTAGGTGGCCGCCCCCGGCGCCGAAACGCTGTCGGATCGGGCAGAACGCTTGGCTGAGCCGCCGGAGCCGGCACTGGCGGCGGTGCAGCGACAGGCGCCGACGCTACTTGCGGGGCAACTTGGGCGGGCTCAGGGGCCGCGATGGGCTCCGAGGCTGGCGCGACGGGTTGCTCGGGCGGTGCGGCAGCCGTGGAATCGGCAGCGAGCTCCTCGCCCTCCCCGTCCTGCGTCGGCACCGGGTCCCTCGACGGAAAGCCGTGATCTTCGCTCAACTGACGCAGAACGGCCAGATCGGGCTTAGCGCGCTTTTTGGGCTTCGAAAGGTCGTCGAAACTGAGCTTGGCGCGTTCACTCATGCCGCAGTCTCCTGCTCGCTCTGCTGCCGGAGCCGGTCGATCACGGCAGCGGCATAGGCCGCCGAATTCTCCTTTGCAGCCTTGATGTTGCCCACGCCCTTGACGTCGAGGGTGTGCAGCGTCCCGCCCGTGGAGAACATGGTCCGGTACGCTTCCCGGTTGTAGACCGGCACCGGAAGCACCGGAACCTCGTTGTGGCTGAACTGCGCCTCAATGTCGCTGTAGTTGATCGAACGGAGCGCAGGCGGCAGCTGGGTGAACAGGATCGCATGATCAATTGACCGGCGCGAACTGCGCGCTGCCCCGCGTACCAGCAGGATCGCCCTCGCCGCCTGCTGCGCGTCGAGATGCGAACCCTTGCAGGGAATGATGACGAGGTCGGACATGCCGATGGCGAATGTCACGGTCGCTGTGGCCGCACCTTCGAGGTCGACGAGCACGAAGTTCGCGCTCTCCTCGCCCGCTTCGATGAGGTCGCCGATGTCATTTTCGCTGCGGCAGTTCACAACGGTGATGTTTTCGGGGCGGCCGGGCATTTCGGACCATGCCATGAGCGGCTGATTGGGATCTGCATCGATAATGCAAACCTTGCCGCCCTGGTCGGCGATTTCGCCTGCCAGCAGAAGGGCTGCGGTCGTTTTCCCAACGCCCCCTTTTGGCGACACGAACGCTATTACAGCCATAGCTTCCTTCAACCTTTCCAGTGGCGTTCTAATAGACAGGCCATAGCTATCCGGCCGACATTTAATTGCTTCGGACAATCTATCAGGCAGGTCGTTTGCGCCTATGAGATAGGCGCCGCAAGCCTAGCACATTGCCAGTTTGATGCATCTTTATAGCCGCCGGGCGGTTAGGCGCAAGCCATTTTACGCCTACATTATAGACTCCATCTAGGCTGATTAAAGCTGCACCCTAGCTATTCGCAATGCATGGCGCAGCAACCCTATAGGCACTGCAAAGCCACCAGATCGCTTTTTCATATCTGTCGCGCAGCTTCAAAGAAGCTACCCAGAAGCAACTTGCATCCTATCAGCTATTTTTCGGGTAGCTAAAAACATGCCCCTGCAACGGCCACCCGGGCGGAAGGGCAGGGCAACATTCTAGGTAGCTAGAAACATCATAAAAGCAACGCGTACGCATTCTGGCCGATGGCCAAACGATGAAAAATCCTGACAGGGGAGGGCAGGGGGGCGGTAGTCCGTCAGCCACACACCCCGATGAAAAAGCGCTCCAGTGCGCCACCTGTGAGATGTCGGTCACTCAGATCCAGCACAGAGCCGAACTGTTGAATCAAGGCTCGCCGGCTCTCCGAAACGCCGCCGGCGCCCTTCAGCCCACTATAGTCAACGCCCCAGCTATGGACCTCGCCCGTGGTCTGCGAACACGCTTCGACCCACAGATCCGGCCGCCCAGGTCCAAGCGGCGTCAGTCGATCGAAAATCGGACGTTCGACCGCGAGGTCGATTCCACGTCGGGAGAGGGCCAACTGAACTTTCAGAAACTCACGCAGCACCGAGCGCTCGAGCTCGGAATCGACCGGAACGAACCTGTGCCCGGACAGGACCGGCTGCGCATAGGCCCGCAACGGCGCGAAACCTCGTTTCTCCGGATATTCACCGACGACTATGATGACGAGATACGGTCCTTTCACGGGCTCCCCGCGCCTGGACGGAGACTGAACCCTGTTAGCGACCCGGATCGGCTCACACCCCGCAGCGAATACCTCATGCCCCTGAATACGATCTGCAAAGACAATGAGGAAACCCTGGGGCGCGTGGCCCTGCGGCCAACGATCCGCCAGCTCGCGAAGGACCGCATAGGCCCGACGGCTATGCAATGCCTGGCCGTGCGTCCACAGTACGCGGGTAAGCTCCATCGAAGGCGCGACCTCAATCGCACCTGCAACCCGCTCGAGCATCGAGAACTGCTCCTTGATCGAACCAGGAGCGAATTCAAGACGATGCGTGCCAGCCAGGTCCAGCAAACGCCATAACAGCCGAGCGAGACGGGGCAGGGACCCTTGCCGGGTTCGATCATCGGTGGCGTCGCTGCCAGGCCTTTGCGCCAGTTTCTCCGGCGCCGGACGCAGGACCTCGAAAAAGCCATCTGCAGGATCACTCCGCTCGCTGGCCCGGCGCACTTCCGAGAGCCTGTTTGTCGCCTGATCGCGAAAGAACGGGCAATCAAGTCGATGATCGGGCCGTTTCGAACCGGTGAGCCGGCGAAGGTAGAAGGTCTCCGCTTCCGAAAGATAGGCAGGGGTCAGGATCGGGGGACTATTTCGATCACCCAGACAATCGCAGGCGATCCATTTAGCGCCGATGCGCGCCTGCTGCACCAGCATGATGCCGGCCTCTTCATCGCCGCGATCTCCGGTTCCGATATACCAGCGAACGAGAGCGGCGCGCAGCGGTGAGGGGAGGGCGATCCTTCCCGTGTCGATGCCGTTCTTTTCGCGATCCACCAACCACATGACGCTTGCTCTCGCCACACCAGCAAGAAGGCTCACGCAACCTCGAAGCGTTGACAACCAGAATCGCAATGACGTCCACTTCCATCACACCCTTTGATCAGGACGCCTCATGAGATCCTATCTGCTTGCCTCGATGTTCGGCCTTGCGACTTTTGCGGCACCGCCGACGTCACATGCTCAGCACACCACATACCTTAGAACCGCCCAGGTTCTCGAGATGGGGTCGGCCGAGCCCAAGCGCTTTGATACTGGGGAGGGGAGGGCGCTTCCGCTACAGCTTCCGCTACAAGCCCCGCCCTCGTCGCCGCTGTTTCAGATCCACGACCTAAGCCGGCGCTGGGTGGAGTTTCAAATGCAGGGCGAATTTTCAGCGGATGGGCGAACGACCACCGCAGACAGCCGCGCCGCGCTAGATATTGGGGTAGGGGAGGGGGGACCAATGGGCGTTAACCCCGTCAGCGCCATCGCTGTGCCTTCGTGGATGCGCGCTCAGCCGGATGCTTTTGCATCCGTGCCTCCTGTAGACCCTGTCTGTCAGGCCTCCCAATATTCTCCAAGCAGGCTGCTTCGACCGGCTGAGGAAATGCGACGGCAAATCTATTTCGGCCTTATGAGCCAGATCGCCTGCACTTACGGCATACCAGTTGGTCTCTTCGACGCCATGATCATCCAGGAAAGTCGCTACGACGCCTCGATCTACTCGCCCAAGCAAGCCTATGGCCTGACGCAGCTCATGCCTGCGACAGCGCTCGGTCTAGGGGTCAATCGCTATGATGTGGAAGGAAATCTGCGGGGTGGCGCCACATATCTGCGCCAGCAGCTCGATCGCTTTGGCCACTATCACCTGGCGCTGGCCGCTTACAATGCAGGCCCTGGCAGGGTGAAGAATGGGAGAATTCCGCGCATATCCGAGACCCAAAACTATGTCTCGAACATCCTGTCCAACTGGACGATGCTGACGGGCCTACACAGACGATCGAGCATTGTGACCGGCGCTGCAGCGGTCCCGGCTTCCGACCGGACCGTCTCTGTCACGCGCTTTTGATCAGGCGGCGATCGCTTCGTACACGGAGGGCAAGATCGTCACGAGTTCGCGCGGCCGCTCCGCCAGCGTCACAATCGTCTCGGATGCCTTGGCCCGCTTGGACGTCCCTTCCGTGTTTTCGCGGACAGTTACGGTATATTGGGGGAGGGCGTTCTGCTCCTCCATCTCCATGAGCTGCGCCTTGAACTTCCTGATTGCGGTGCGCGTGCCGACCGCCGCGTAGAGTTCATCAAGCGGCACCGCATAGGGACCCTCATCGCAGTGTGAACGCGCGATCTCGTAAATGCGCCGCTCGATGAGCCCGAGACGGAAGTAATCATGGTGATAGCTATAGATCTGCTGATCCCGCTGGATCGCGCGAAAGAGGAAATCACAGAGTCGCAACTTCACCGCACGCAGACGCTCAATGCCCGTGGTCGATCCATCGTCGTAAACGGCCTGGGCATTTTCTACCCATGAGAACCATCCACGGTGAATCTGGCCGCCTGTTTTGAGGTTTGTCTGGATCTGGGTGCCCTGCAGCCGTGAGAGCGCCTCGTTGAAGCGATCATAATTTCGCTTGCCAGGATTTCGCGTCCCGGTGGCCCGGAAAAAGTCGTGCGCGGTGAACACGATTTCCTGTGTCACTTCCTCACCGCGGCGCATGCGCTCACAGATCAGCGAAGCGCCGTAAAGCAGGATTTCCTTGTCATACATCGTCGCGATCCCGCCGCCTCCGGCGCGGATTTTGATTGAGGTGCTGCCGACACTATGCTCGATCTCGTCGAGGAGGGTTTTCTTCTCGAGCGCGAAGAACGGGAAATCCATGATCGAGCGCTCGCCCCGGATTTCACCTCTCAGCGGGCAGTCCAACGGAAGGACCCCTTGCTGTTCGACATTATTGCGTACCTGAGCCATTGCGGGGCGTCCTCCGTGGCCCCCATTTGTACCGATTTTAGGGCTGCCCGCCTAGCACCCACGATAGGATGTGTCCGCGAAAGCACTAAAATTGCTCGATTCATCCTTGCCCAAGCGTCCCCGAAAACACGCTGTCCCGAGGGATGACCGCGAGTCTTACGTGGCAAAAATCGGGTAGTACCGAAAACGGTTAGTGCTTTCGCGGACATATCCACCGGGGAAAAGCTGGCGAGGGAATCGGGATCGGGTGCAGTTAGTGCTTTCACGGACGTTTCCCTCGCTCGGAGCGGCTCTCTTCGTGCTTTCGCGGACACTTCGGCTCCGAACCGCCATAGCGGACAAACCATAAACTCATGTTTTTCCGAGGCTTAACGAACATACATCACGCAAACTGCGAAGATGCTTCGCGAAGGCCATGATAGGTCTTGCCCAAGTGCAGCGCGCCCGAAAGCGCCTTCTCGTTCATTCCACGAAGGTAAGCTCCAGGCCGCCGGACCTCGCCGCTCATGGCCTTGTAGACGGTGGCGATCACAGCAGCAGCCGCGCCGTGCTGACCCATGATTCGACACGCTTCGCGCCAGGCATGGAGGCTGATCGCATGCTGGCCGACGAGGCCCTCGGCGATACTGACAAGGCGGCCCCAGGCGCGCGGGCCAGGGTCGAGATCCCAGATAAGTTCGGGGCAGGCCTTTGCCACGAAGCCCGGATCGATCCCGTGCCGATCAAGGTCATCCTCGACCGCGCTCTTGGGAGCGAGGAGAGCGATATCCCAGGCCTCACTACTTCTTCCTGCCAAGCCTCTACTCGTAACTGCGTTAGCAGTTTGAAGTTGGGTTGTAGTTGTAGAGTGAACGAAATTCATTTCGTCCTTGGGTGAAGGATTCATAGTTTCAAAGGCAGGGTTTTCGGCTGTTTCCTGCGCCTTTCCTGCAGTCAGGGCATCATCGACTGCGCCTTGGAACAGATCGACCCGCTTAGTCAGCAACGCCACGCAGCGAACGAGCTGGTCGATATTCCTGCTGCCGCGGATATGGGTCACGGCCATGCGCACCAGATCGACCTCATGCTCAGCGTCAATGCCGTCCAGCATGTGATAGGAACAGGTTTCAGCCAACATCCGGGTACGCCGGCGTAGTGCTGCGATGGTCTTACGCAGCCGTTCGATCTCGCGATCTTCGGCTTCCCCTTTCGCAGCGATCGCTTCGAACTCCTGGGCTCGCGCAGCCAAGGGGCTCAGATCGAAACCATAGCTCCAAAGAATCTTTCCATCAGCAGCGCGAAGACCGCCGCGATGACCGTTTGCACTGTCCTTGGGGGTGAGCAGGCCGTGTTCAACCGCGGCGCGAACATAGTTCTGCACTTGCCGGACGCTGACACCCAGCTTTACCGAGAGGGTTTCATTACGCGGCCAGACGCACGGGGTCTGCCCCGGTGCCCAGTCCTGCGACCGCGAGAAGGCCACAAGAACATCCATAAGGCTGACCACATTGCGGGGCACGCCCATATAAGGCGCTGCGCGCTTCAGCTTGTTCAGCAAGCGAGAAGGCGAGAGGCCTTCCTGCCCCTCGAAGCCCTTGGCGAGCTTGTCGACGATGGCGTTGAACTGACTGTAGCGGCGCAAACCGCTCGGTCTCATGGGCGCAAGTTCCCCCATTCGGCACTCCCTATCGGAATGCCGTTCGGACATGACTATCCGCTGCGCGAAACGCGCTTCGAACTTGTCTAGATCGGGGAGATAGGCTAAACTGCGCTTGCTACAGTGAGTTTATCTCATCCCCGAAAAGCCCGGCCTAGTGCCGGGTTTTTCATGTCGTCACGGCCACTCCATCACACTTTGGTCCATGAGCAGCGGGCGCGAGCGTGAACGCGGCCGTACTCCCATGCCAGCACGGTCCGACATCGATCGGACAGAATCGGGCTGATATGGATTCGCGACCACACTGTTACCGGCCGACAACGATCATGCGAGTGTGAGGATTCGTGCTTTCGCGGACGAACTCTGTGATCTTGCACAGTTTTTATAGTGATATCGGAGACAAACCGTCGTGGGTTAGTGCTTTTACAGACACTTTGCCCATTAGTGCTTTCGGGGACATTGCTCTCTACAGCACGATACGAAGATTTCGACTTAGTGATTTCGCGGACACTCGAAGTCCAGTTGATCGGCTACCCACGAAGATCGTATCGATCTTCAAATATTTGTTCGCGCCGGCGCAGGACATTGGTCACTTCATGGACCATGCGCTTGATGACGACGGTCTGCAATTGCGGTGCCCAGTCCTTGCGGACTTCCGAGCCATCCAGCCCATCGATTTCCGCCAGAGCCTGAATGAGGCTCGCGGGAAGTTCCTTGAACAGGTTGGCCAGCATCGCGATGAGCGCAACATAGCGTTCATCCGCCAAAACCTTCTGATCGCGGATACTCTCGACCTTGATAATCGCCTGGATCAAATCGATCTCCAGCGCCTCAAGCAGGACGCGGAATTCGGACAGCGTTATCGACGCACGCTCTGCACAGTTGGAGTGAAGGATCCGTCCCAATCTGCTTTTGCTGATGCCAGCCCTCATGGAGAGGGAACGTAGGCTGATATCTTTTGCCTGCATCGCGCGCTGGATGAGCGCGATGTACAGGTGCCCATCCGCTTCCTGAGCGACGGCTCCCCCTATAGGCTCGATCGCAGCTAGGCTCGACATATTCCCCCTGTCCTGGGTGGGACTATGTCACCACAAGATCAAAAGCTTGTACCCTTGGCAAGCTTTTCACGTCGGATCGGACTATCGCACAGACCGCGATTGTAACAGATCGTTGCTATACGCGGTGTCTGCAGCCTGATCTTAGGAGTCTACGACATCTTCGATGCCGATATTTCCTAGTATGCGTTTCGAATGATGTTCAGCGACGAAGTCGAAAAATAGGATCGAGAGCATGTCGCCCATGGTGAGGGTCATCCCGAGAAGGTTAGCGAAACGACGCTTTTCCTCCACCAGTCGGTCTGCGCTCGCTCTCGGAATGCTCAAATGAATGCGGATTGGCCCCTTGGATTCGACTACGTTGAAGTGCGCGCGGACATCTGCGGGGTCGAGACGGGTGAGGGGAAGTGCCGGAATTCGGGCATTCACGAGACTAGCGACAGTCTCGAAACGAAGGGTTTCATTCGAGCGCAGCCGTAGGCTCTCGCTCGCGAGCCGGAACAGAAGTTCGGACACGTCCAACGCATAACTGCGCGTATCACCTGCCATCAATCCGTTCCTGCCAAACTTAACTGTTCCTGACGATCCGGGTCGGCAGCCAACATTCCTCACCCCCTCTTACACGAGGCCATACTACCTTACAATCAATGGGAAGGTTCACCCCGTACGATGCTGGGCGAATCGCAATTTCGTCTGGTGTCGGTCGTCATTCCTATCAGAAAAGGTTCTGGGACGGACTGTCCCCGCATCGCGGTCACCGCGTCCCAAATTTGGGACGCCATGTCCCAGTTAGAGGGACAGCGGATTCGGGTCCTTGGCCTTTTGCCTTCCTTTTGAGGAAATCGCGCGGCTTCCCACCGAGCTCCTTCATCCGCTGCTTGAGCGTCCGCGGTTCCGATGCACCCTTCCGAAGGGGCGGGGAAATGGCCGCGCCCTGAGCAAGGGATCTGTCTCGATGCAAGCAACACTCAAGCAGGGTCGGCGACTGGAGTTGGCGATCATCGCCATCGCCGCGCTCGTATTCGCGCTCCTCTGGTTCGCCGGCCCGGCCCATGCGGGTGCCGACACCACGTTCGACACGGCGCTCACCATGTTTACCGACTTCCTCCAGGGGTCGGGCGGCAAGATCATCACCGTTCTGTCGCTCGGCGGCGGGCTCGTCGCCCTGGCGTCCGGACGCTTCAGCCTCGGCCAGGTTGCCATCCCGGTCGGCGTCGGCGTCGGCGCGGGAACCGGTATCCCGATCGTCACCTCGACGGTCACCGCCACGATCTGACGCAAGCATTCCCCCGGTCAGGGTAGCAGCCCTGATCCGGGCGGGGGAGGGTGGTGCAATGGCCGGAGACAAATACGGCATACCGTCTCATCTGGATGATCCTGAGCTGATCGGGCTGTGGACGCTGGATGAGTTCCTGGCGATGGTCATCCCATTCACCTGGGGCATCCTGTTTCAGCATATCCTCATCGGGTTGATACTCGCGGTTGCGGGCTGGTGGGGTCTTAGAAAGGCGAAAGCAGGGCGCACGGCGTCGTGGTTGCTTCATCTGGCTTATTGGCATTTGCCAGCCGGTTTCACCGGCATGCGGGCCACGCCACCCTCATATCTCCGGCTGATGGCAGGCTGACATGGAAGTCGCTTATAGCCACGCGCAGAACCAGCGCCTCCTCAAGCAGCGCAACCTGCTGCTGCTCGCGGCATCCGCACTGGCCGTTCTGGCCGCGATCCTCCTGCTGATCGGCTTTTCGCGCGACCGGGAGGTCGTATTGCAGCCGGTGCTTCGGTCACCGCTCACCATCTCAAGCGCCGGGGTGAGCCGCGAATATCTCGAACTGATCACGCGGGATGTCGTGGTCCTCACGCTCGACCGCTCACCCAGTAACCTGGAATACTGGATGGAGTCAGTGCTCGCGATCGCTTCGCCACGCTCGCACGGTAAGCTCAAGACCGAGCTCCTCAAGATACTCGATGAGCAGCGCGGCTCGTCCATCGCCCAGTTTTTCACGATCCAGAAAATGGAGCTCGATCCCCGCAATCTGCGGTCTCGGGTCACCGGGGAGCTTCACACGATCGTGGGCGACAAGGTGATCTCGAAGGAGCGGCGGACCTTCCAGTATGACTGGGAATATTCGGGTGTTTCGCTTCGGCTCGTCGGTTTCGGAATGGTCTCAAGCGAAAAGGGACGCCCCTCATGATCATCGTCTATGCGGCCGGTGGCGCGGCCATCGGCACCCTTCTGGCGTCGCGGGTCAATTGCATGGTGAGCCGCAGCATTGGCGGTCTGGTGCTTGGCGTGTCGCTGATGTCGCTTGCCACTCCCGCATGGGCCGACCAGACCATCATGGCCGGCGATAGCGCTCAGGTCGACTGCCAGGCGTCCGCAAAGGACCTTACGCGGATCAGTCTGATCGAGGACGAGTTCGCGAGCGTCTCCAAGATCTCGACGGGCAATCCGATTGACGATTTCTCGGTCGTCAACGAACCGGTGAGGGGGGACATCTACCTGTCTGTCCCCAACGGGTTTTCGCGCTCTGCGCTCTCTTTCTTTGGAACCAGCAAGCGGGGCTACGTCTACAAGTTCGTTTGCCGGATCGGCGGCGACCAGGCCGCTCAGATATTCGTTTCCAACCCGGCCATTGCCAGGGCCCAGGTCGCGGAGACCATGCCGGCAAGCGCAGCGAGTGGCCCTCAGGATGCCGCCATCGAACTGGTCCGTGCGATGTACACGAACGGCACCGTCGAGGGCTTCGAGATGCGGCAGCGGTCATTCCGTCCGGTCTTTGTCGGCAATCTCAAGGTCCAGATGATCGCGGAGTATCGCGGCACTGATCTGATCGGGCGGGTCCTGCGCATAGAGAATGCGGGCAGCGACCCGGTCGAACTCACAGAGCGCACCGTTGCGCCAACCAGCGCGCTCGCCGTGTCGATCGCCGAACCCAAGCTCGCGCCGGGGAAGGTCACGACCGCCTACCTCGTATCATCAAACCAGAGGTAAGCCATGGCTCTTTCCGACATCTTCAAACGCGATCGCCGGCCTCTGGACCAGGAGGAAGGAGAGGGTGTTTCGCCCATCGCCGACGAGCTATCCGGAAACGAGGCTGTTCGGCGAAAGCAGCGCATGTTGCTGGCCGGGGTCGCAGGCGTCGGTCTGCTCGCTTCCTCATTCTGGATCTTTTCGGGCAGCGACAGCGCCGACAAGCTCGATAGCGATAAGGCAGCCGAGGTCGCGGTCTCGACCAAGGACATGGTCAACCGCAATCTCTCCCAACAGGAGTGGATGGCCCTTTCCGAAAACCGCTTTCAGGCGACCGAGAACCAGCTCAAGGCCGTGAATGGGCAGCGGGATCGCATGGATGCGCTCACCGCACAGGTTGAAGCGCTCAAAGGCCAGAACATGGCGATGCGCTCGGATGGGCAGAGAGTTGTCTCCGCCTATCAGGCGGAAAATGAGCAATTGCGTCGCCAGATCAACGAACGCGCGGCCGCTCCGCCGGCGCCGGCCCCTGGTCCGGCAGCGCTCTATGGTCCGCGCGGACCACAGGCCTATCAGCGTCCGGACGAACCGGGTTCGGGCCAGACTGCGCCCTCGGCGGGCTATGGCAGCGAGGTGAAACTCGTCAATTTCACGACTGCGGATACCAGCACTGCTTCCAAGATTTCAAAGGGCAACACGGTTTACACCGACAGCCCCAACTACCTTCCGCCCAACAGCTTCGCCTCAGCCAAGGTCATTGTCGGCGTCGATGCCAGCGCCGGGGTCAACAGCCAGAGCGACCCGCTGCCGGTCGTGCTGCGCATAACGGGTCCGGCACGGTCGGTTCTTCAGAACGGCAAGCTGCTGACCACGAAGATCCAGGGCTGCCTCGTCAATGGCGCGGCACGCGGGGACCTTTCCAGCGAGAAAGTCTACGTCAAGCTGCAGAAGATGACCTGCCCCCAGCCCGGAGGCCGGTACGCGGTGTCGGAGGTCAAGGGATTCCTGGCCTTTGGCGGCAAGACCGGCGTTCGCGGCCGGGTCGTGTCGCGCGAGGGCGGCCTCGTCACCCAGGCCTTTATCGCAGGCCTCTTCGGTGGCTTTGGGCGAGGCTTCTCCGCCAACGCCAATTCGGTTTTTCAAGGTACGACCATCACCAACGGCAAGCGCGACAAACTTTCCGCCGGCGAACTCCTTGAAGGCGGCTTTGGCGAAGGCGCGGCCCAGACCGGCGACATGGTCTCGAAATATCTGATCGAGCGCGCCGAGCAATATCAGCCGGTGATCGAGATGCCCACCGGCATCGATGTGGAAATCGTGTTCCTGGAGGGGGTTTATGTCCGCAATTAAGTGGCTGCGTGCGCGTGTTCCCACGGGCCTTTCGCGATCCTGGATCGCACCGGCTTCCGCAATCGCCCTGTGCTCGGTCATTGGCGCCGCCGGCGTTGCGGTTGCGCAGAACCTCGTACGCCCAGGCGCGAAGGTCGAGAGCCTCCTGAAGGCCCGCCTTCCCAAGACGGAACTGACCAAGGTCGACTGCGAAAAGCTGACCGGGCTTTGCGAAGTGACCGCGGGGGCCAATCTCTTCTAGGGGGCGTTTGCGGGAGGGGGCGGAATCCTACGCCAAGCTCGCCCAGATAGCCGGCGCGAGATCTTACTTGTTGCTGCCTTCTACGGTCGCGCCAGAAAGGCGACG
>DASYHX010000018.1:0-6591 GCA_035998065.1 Pseudorhizobium sp. | reverse complement strand
CATCTCCCGCTCCGGCTATTCCGGCGAGGACGGCTTCGAGATTTCCGTCCCGGCGAACAAGGCCGAAGAACTCGCCAAGGCTCTGCTGGCACATCCGGAGTGCGAGCCGATCGGCCTCGGCGCCCGTGATTCCCTTCGGCTGGAAGCGGGTCTCTGCCTCTATGGCAACGACATCGACACCACCACCTCGCCGGTCGAGGCCTCTCTGGAATGGGCCATGCAGAAGGTGCGGCGCCCCGGCGGGGAGCGCGCCGGCGGTTATCCCGGTGCCGAACGGGTCGCAGAGGATTTCGCCACAGGCCCGGTTCGCCGCCGTGTCGGTCTGAAGCCGGAAAGCAAGGCGCCGGTGCGCGCCCATGCCGTGCTTTATGCAGAGGATTCACCTGAGTCACCGATCGGCGAAGTCACCTCCGGCACATTCGGTCCAACAGTCGAGGGTCCGGTCGCCATGGGATATGTCCCCGCCTCGCTCGCCGTACCCGGCACCCGCATCTTCGCCGAAGTGCGCGGCAAGTACCTGCCGCTCACGGTCACCGCCCTGCCCTTCATCACGCCCACCTACAAACGCTAATAAAATCCTCCGGAGAGAACCATGCTGAAATTTACCGCCGAACACGAATGGCTCAAGCTTGAGGGCGATGTCGCCACCGTTGGCATCACCACCCACGCCGCCGAGCAGCTGGGCGATCTCGTTTTCGTCGAACTACCAGAAGTCGGCGCTGAGCTGACGAAGGACGGCAATGCCGCCACCGTGGAATCGGTGAAGGCCGCATCGGATGTCTATGCGCCGCTGGATGGCGAGGTGACCGAGGTCAACCAAGCGATCGTCGACGATCCTTCGCTGGTCAATTCCGACCCGCAGGGCGCTGCCTGGTTCTTCAAGCTGAAGCTTAAGAACCCATCCGATGCTGATGCCCTGCTTGACGAATCTGCCTACAAGGATCTGATCGGATGAGCGACAGTACCGATTTCCACTTCACCGACTATCAGCCCTACGACTTTGCCAACCGGCGCCATATCGGCCCCTCGCCGTCCGAAATGGCGGAGATGCTGAAGGTCATCGGCTATCCCTCGCTCGATGCGATGATCGATGCCACGGTGCCGGCCTCCATCCGTCAGACGGAGCCGCTGGCCTGGGGTGCGGCGCTGACCGAGCGGGAAGCGCTCGACAAGCTGCGCGAGACGGCCAACAAGAACCAGGTACTGACCTCGCTGATCGGCCAGGGCTATCACGGCACCATCACGCCGCCGGTCATCCAGCGCAACATCCTGGAAAACCCGGCCTGGTACACGGCCTACACGCCCTATCAGCCGGAGATCTCGCAAGGGCGTCTCGAGGCGCTCCTCAACTTCCAGACGATGATCTCGGACCTCACCGGCCTCGACGTTGCCAATGCCTCGCTGCTCGACGAGGCAACCGCCGCCGCCGAAGCCATGGCGCTTTGCCAGCGCCAGGCGAAGTCGAAGGCGACCGCCTTCTTCGTCGACAGGGAATGCCACCCGCAGACGATCGCGCTGATCGAGACGCGGGCCGCACCACTCGGCTGGAGCGTGATCGTCGGCGATCCGATGACGGATCTCGATCCGGTCGACGTCTTCGGCGCCATCTTCCAGTATCCGGGCACCCATGGCCATGTGCGTGATTTCACCGGCCTGATCGCGCGCCTGCACCAGACGGGTGCCGTTGCGGCCGTTGCCGCCGACCTCCTGGCGCTGACGCTCCTCAAGTCTCCCGGCGAGATGGGCGCGGATATCGCCATCGGCTCGTCACAACGCTTCGGCGTTCCGGTCGGCTATGGCGGCCCGCATGCGGCCTATATGGCGGTCAAGGATGCTCACAAGCGCGCCATGCCCGGCCGCCTCGTCGGCGTTTCCGTCGACGCACGCGGCAACCGCGCCTATCGCCTGTCGCTGCAGACCCGCGAGCAGCACATCCGCCGCGAAAAGGCGACATCGAACATCTGCACCGCGCAGGTGTTGCTTGCCGTGATGGCCTCCATGTACGGCGTCTTCCATGGCCCTGATGGGCTGAAGGCGATTGCCCAGCAGGTCCACAAGAAGGCCGTGCTGATGGCCAAGGGGTTGGAAAAACTCGGCTATGCCGTCGAGCCCGACAGCTTCTTCGACACAGTCACCGTCGAAGTTGGCCACATGCAGGCGCTGATCCTGCGCGCGGCGGTCGCCGAGGGAGTCAACCTGCGCAAGGTCGGCACGACGAAGATCGGCATGTCATTAGACGAACGCACCCGGCCCGCAACGCTTGAATCCGTGTGGCGCGCCTTTGGCGGCAGCTTTAGGGTCTCCGACTTCGACGTCGACTACCGCCTGCCGCAGGAGCTCCTGCGCAAGTCGGCCTACATGACGCATCCGATCTTCCACATGAACCGCGCGGAAAGCGAGATGACCCGCTATATCCGCCGCCTGTCGGATCGCGATCTGGCGCTCGACCGGGCGATGATACCGCTCGGCTCCTGCACGATGAAGCTCAATGCGACGGCGGAAATGCTGCCGATCACCTGGCCGGAGTTCTCGGACATCCACCCCTTCGTGCCGGCCGACCAGGCGCTGGGCTACAAGGAGATGATCGACGACCTGTCCGCAAAGCTCTGCCAGATCACCGGTTATGACGCATTTTCGATGCAGCCAAATTCCGGCGCGCAGGGCGAGTATGCGGGGCTTCTGACCATCCGCAACTACCACATCGCCCGAGGCGACACGCATCGCGACGTTTGCCTCATCCCGACCTCCGCGCACGGCACCAATCCGGCGTCGGCGCAGATGGTGGGCATGAAGGTGGTGCCGGTGAAGGCGAAGGAAAACGGCGACGTCGACCTCGACGATTTCCGTGCCAAGGCCGAACAGCACGCTGCCAACCTGTCGGCCTGCATGATCACCTACCCGTCGACCCACGGCGTGTTCGAGGAAACGGTGAAGGAGATCTGCGAAATCACCCACCGCCATGGCGGCCAGGTTTATCTCGATGGCGCCAACATGAACGCCATGGTTGGCCTGTCACGGCCCGGCGACATCGGATCGGATGTCTCCCACCTCAACCTGCACAAGACCTTCTGCATCCCGCACGGCGGCGGTGGTCCGGGCATGGGACCGATCGGCGTCAAGGCGCATCTGGCGCCTTACCTGCCAGGTCATCCCGAGCAGGACGGGCGTGAGGGCGCGGTTTCGGCTGCTCCCTTCGGTTCCCCGTCGATCCTGCCGATCTCCTGGTCCTATTGCCTGATGATGGGCGGCGAAGGCCTCACCCAGGCGACCAAGGTGGCGATCCTCAACGCCAACTACATCGCCGCACGGCTGAAGGGCGCCTATGACGTGCTCTACAAGTCGGCGAATGGTCGCGTGGCGCATGAGTGCATCATCGACACCCGGCCGCTCAATGCCTCCGCAGGCGTCACGGTTGATGACATCGCCAAGCGCCTGATCGACTGCGGTTTCCATGCGCCCACCATGAGCTGGCCGGTCGCCGGTACGCTGATGATCGAGCCGACGGAATCGGAGACGAAGGCGGAAATCGACCGCTTCTGCGACGCCATGCTGACCATCCGCGAGGAGGCACGCGCCATCGAGGACGGCTTGATGGACAAGGTCAACAACCCGCTGAAGAACGCCCCGCACACGGTGGAAGACCTCGTCGGCGACTGGGACCGCCCCTATAGCCGCGAACAGGCCTGCTTCCCGCCGGGCTCCTTCCGCGTCGACAAGTACTGGTCGCCCGTCAACCGCATCGACAACGTCTATG
Source organism: Pseudorhizobium sp. (assembly GCA_035998065.1). Lineage (GTDB taxonomy): Bacteria > Pseudomonadota > Alphaproteobacteria > Rhizobiales > Rhizobiaceae > Neorhizobium. The sequence goes on along the minus strand of DASYHX010000018.1, from coordinate 2,837 downwards.
GCGACCGCAACCTCGTCTGCACCTGCCCGCCGATGAGCGAATACGCGGAAGCCGCCGAATAAGGCGCACCAGAGGAGAAGGGCCCGGTGAGTCCTTCTCCGCCTACGGCCCGTGCGCTGCAAACCCCGCATTAGTTATATTAGCAAGCTCTGCACAAGCTAAGCGTGACATTTATCGAATTACACGCGAACATCTTTCTGTCGCGGCGGCACCATCGCAGTGGGGTTATTCATGCTACACAGGAATTCAACTCGTTCGGAAGTCACCTTGAAATCGGACGATCTGGAACTGCTCCAGCGTTTTCTGGAAGCTTGGTGTGAAGAGCACCATGTTGACCTTCGGGATGATCGTGCTGCAGAAGTGGCGTCTGCATTGATCGACTGGTACCGCTCGGGGATGACGGATCGCGATCTCCTGAAGTGTGACCCTCCCATTCTCTCTCCTAAGCCTGAGAATATTCGGCACCTTCTGCGGCGGCTTTCAGAGACTTGACCACCGCTCCTGCAGGTGGCCACGCGGTTGGAAGAGAGGAATTATTTGCCTGCGGCACTTGTCTTGTTTTGATTAGCCGCTATGTTGAGGCTATCGAACTTTGCTAGCGACTTTTGTTCCCAAGCTACGGCTGTTTCAGAACTCCTCGTCATCGTCGATTATCCAGATCGGTCACTGCGACCGGGCCCACCAACGATTACAAGGAATATCGTTATGAATACAGGTACCGTAAAGTGGTTCAACAGCACGAAGGGCTTTGGTTTTATCCAGCCTGACAACGGCAGCCAGGACGTTTTCGTTCATGTCTCGGCCGTTGAGCGCGCCGGCATGCGTGGCCTGACCGAAGGTCAGAAGATCAGCTACGACATCGTCCAGGACAAGCGTTCGGGCAAGAGCTCTGCAGATAATCTGCAGGCCGCCTAAAGTTTCATTGCCACGCGCGACCATGGATCTACCGGTGCGTCGTGGGCGGTGATAGTGAAGGTCGGGAGCAGTCCCGGCCTTTTGTTTTTTGCGCATCTTATGAACGAGGCGCACCCGAAGCTGGATGATCATCGAGCTTCTCCCCACTGAAGGGGCAAAAGACCCACCTCTCCTTCAGTGAAATTTTTGGGTCACGTCCGAACTGGTTCGGAACAAGCAGCGGCCTATGGCCGGAAAGGAGCAATTTTTGCAGGTACTCGTCCGAGATAATAATGTCGATCAAGCGCTGCGGGTGTTGAAGAAGAAGATGCAGCGCGAGGGCCTCTTCCGTGAAATCCGCGCGCGCGAATCCTATGAAAAGCCGTCGGAAAAGCGAGCTCGTGAAAAGGCTGAGGGTATCCGCCGGGCAAGGAAGCTGGCCCGCAAGAAGATGCAGCGCGAAGGGCTTTTGCCGGCGCCAAAAAAGAAGGTCTTTGGCGGTAGCCGCTAAGGCCGACACTACGCGGCCCTCGTGGCCGCGTCCAATGTTCATGCAAAGGAGCATGCCATGACCGCCACCAAGGAAGAGTTTTTCAAGCCGGCAAAGATGTCGGCCCAAGCCAAGGCGGAGCAGACAAACTCAGTTGTCCGGGACATCTTGGACGCCGAGACCTCGGCTCGTGAAAAGAAGACGGAACGCTTGAAAGCTTTGCGCCTTGCGCAGCCCGCGCCAGCGCCGGTGAAGACAGGCAAGGCCAAGCGTTAGGGGAACGTCGGAATACCACTAATCCTCAACTACGCTGTCCCGGAATATAGGCGCGCATCGGTCTTCATGCTATCAGCGAGCGGTCAAGACTCACCTCAACGGCAGGAAGACACACATGGACCGCAACAACAGCGATGGGCTCTGGGACAAGATTTTCGATACTGATTCTCAATCCGGTACCGGCCGTTTCATTGCGCTGGTAGCTGCTTTTGCTGTGCTTGGCGGAGGGTTGTCCTGGCTCGCATCCTGAGCAACGACAACGGCCCTTACAGCCTCGGCGCCCGCTTCTGATCCACCGGCCCCTACTCTCACTTCACGAACACGCCAAGTCCTGTTTCCAGCGAAGTCATTGGAAGACCTCCGGCGTGTCGTGGGGGCCTCATGCCCCTTCTTTTCATCCGCCCGGACCTTCTCTAGTGTCGTGCGATGGATCGTTACCGTCTCGCTCTCCTCCTCCGTTCAGCCCTGCTCACAGCATGCCTTGCTGTATCGCCTTGGGCGGAACTGAAGGCCATCCCTGCGGCTGCGCAACAGGCCGTCTTCCCGCCAGCGCCGGATGCACCTCAACCCACGTGGCGAGTGACTGAGACCGTTCGCACCTATGGCATACGAGGAGCGACCGGCATCGATCTCTACCGCTCGATCGGCGAACGCGGCCCCGCCGCCGGCGTGCAGGCCATCGCGCACACGAGCTTCAGGCTCACCTGGACCCGCGACTATCGTTCGCAGCCTGACGGCTCCTGTATCCTGGCGGTAGCCAAACCAAAATTGATCATAACCTACACGCTGCCCAGGGCCCCAGAAGATATGCCCCAGGCGGTACAGGAGAGCTGGACGCGCTTCGTCGCCGGCGTGGAGAAGCACGAGCGCGTACACGGCGAGCAGATCATCGAGATGGTCAAGGGGATCGAGGCTTTCAGCCTCGGCTTGCGCGCCGAGAACGACCCGAAGTGCCAGAAGGTGCGCAACAGTCTGCAGGCGCGGCTGAAAAAGTTCTCCGACGAACGCGTGCGCCAGTCGCGGGAGTTCGACCATGTGGAGCTCACCGAAGGCGGCACGGTCCACCAGCTGATCCTTGCTCTCGTTAATGGCCCTTGAGCTGCCAGGCAGCGATCGGGTTGCTCCGGCAAGCCAAAGAAAAGCCCCCGCAGAGACTGCGGGGGCTAAAATCCAGAAA